>CALPPA020000029.1 GCA_943325355.2 Klebsiella pneumoniae
AATTAATTTTAAAAATTAAGAATTTATTAGTTCTTAGAAACAATATAGAAAAAAAATATAAACCTGACCCATACTCTAAAATCACTATAAAATTATCCGAAAAAGATTTTTTATCATCTGTAAATGATTATATCGTTAGAAATTTAAAATCAAAAATCAGTATTGAAGAATTATCAATTCATCTTTTTATCAGTAGGTCAACATTAGATAAACGCATCAGAAAATTGACCAATAAAAATGTTTCACAATATGTTAGAGAATTTAAATTAGAATACGCCATCAAACTTATTGATTTAGGGGAAAGGAATATTCAATTTTTAGTGGATGAAACAGGTTTTAAATCGTTGTCTTATTTTTCAACAATCTTCAAATCTTATGTAGGTCTTACTACAAGAGATTATTTTAAATCTTTATAACATTCGGGACTAAATTAAACATTATTTATGGCTCGATATGGCTTCCCTGAATTGTTTTATGGTTGTAAAATTAACTTATAAGTATTTTTTTTTAAGGTATTACTTAAAAATAAGATTTTCTCAAATGTTGTTTTAATTTTGTGGTAAGATGTTAATTAAATCTTGCCATATTGCAGCTTGTTGTGTTTTTCGGGGGAAAAATTTTTTTAGGTAATCAATAGGCTGCTTTATGCAAGAATTACTATATATTGTTTCAAATAGTTATGAGTTTAGTTTAAGACAGCGATGAGTAAATGGAGAATGATAATTTAAAAACGCCATTATTTACATTAAATGGACGCCATATTATCATTAAAGGTATAGAAGGAAAAAAAGTTTTTAATTTGGATGAAATTGAAAATATTAGTCTTCAAAAAAAAAGAAATTTTTCCATAAATATTTTGTTTTTGTTTTTTACGCTTTTAGTTTATTCAATTACGTCCGATTATTTTGATATAAATCTTATTTGGTATATTTTATTAATTGTAATTACTACAGCATTAAGTTTAGTTTCTCTGTTGTTAGAACATTATACTTATGTGTTATTTATTAACACAACCGGCTTTAATTATATAAGATTGAGATTGTCTAAAAAAGATTTACCTTCTGCCTTGCATCTTGTTGCCCTTTTTAAAAGTGGTTTTTTGATAAAATATAATTAATTTCTCGATTTAACACTTACCACGTTTGGATTATGTTGTCAAGATTTAGGGAAATTGAAATTTAGAGGTTCGCTTCTTTTTATGCTATTATTAAACAAAAGGTTTCGTGCTATATGCTTTAACACCTAATAAAGTAGCCCTATGTTAATCTCCTAAAACATTTTTTGAAGTTAAAAACAACAAACGAATGTTTGTATGTTTTTTTTTGAGAAGTTTCCCAAGTCACACCCATCTTTTTTTGTGTTATTAATTCACATATAATTAATTCTGACTGTATTTGATTGACTTTTTCAAGTCCTCGCAAGCCGTTTTTGGTTCCAATCACTTTAAATTCAGAATTGGAAAACAATTTCTTTTTTTTAATTATATTTCTACATCAACGATAAATATCGTAACCCTTTTTTATGGTTTTTGTAAAGGAAATGTCAATTTCACTTTAGTTCCTTTTCCTAAAATACTTTCGAATTGGATAGTTCCCGAATTTTTTTCAGTAAAGGTTTTGACAATATAAAGCCCTAAACCCGTTCCTGGTATTCCGTTGGTATTACTTGCTCTAAAAAAAGTATTAAATAATTTTGGTTGGTCTTCGTTAGGTATTCCTATTCCAAAATCAATAATTTCAAGAACAACTTTTGATGAGGTTGTCGAAATGTTCACTATGATGTCTTCACAACCTTGGGAATATTTGAAAGCATTGTTTAATAAATTAAAAATGGAATACTCCATTAGGTTTTTATCGGCAAAAACAACAAAATTAGTGCCCTTAAAAAATGTTTTTACTTTGCGTCCATCTTTTTGATTGTTATAACTAGTTTCAATTACATCAATGCAAAGTTGTTTTAAATCAAATTGAATAGGGTTGAAAATAGTTTTTCCAGCATCGTTTCTTGAAATTGTTAATACTGAATTCATCAATTCAACTATTCTATCAATTTCCCCGGTAATAGTACTTAACTGTTTTTCTAAGCGTTGTTTTTTTTCAAAAGTTTGCCCTTTAAGATAAATAGAAATCAGTTCAGCACTTGTTCTTATAGTAGTCATTGGAGTTCTAAATTCGTGTGAAACGGTAGAAACTAAATTAGACCGTAATTCGTTAAGTTCCCTTTCTTTTATTAATGTTTTTTCAATAATTTCTTCTTCTTCTTTCCTTGTCGTAATATCTCGACTGCTAGACTGAAACCCTGTTTTTATATCTTTTTCTTTTATAATATTTGCCTTCGTTTCTAGCCAAATATATTTACCTTCATTATTCCTAAATCTTGCAATAGTGGTGCCATTTACTTTTTCATCAATAAAATCGGTAAAACTGTCTTCGAGGTATCTCAAATCTTCAGGGTGGGCAAAATCTAAAGGAGATTTTCCTTCCATATATTCAGGATTATATCCTAAGATATTGACTACCGAAGGAGAAACATATTGAAAAGCAGTATCTAACGTATGCAAGCATATTAAATCAACAGAATTTTCAGCTAAAAAACGATACCTATTTTTAGCTTCATTTAGTTGAATAGCTCTATTTTTATTATTTTCTTCAATTAATAATTTATTTTGATTTTCTATTTTTTTTCGTTCAGTGATGTCAATAATTTGAACAATGTAGTAGGTTTCATTTTCACTTTTTTTCACCAAAGACACAGAAATATGTGTCCATACATAAGATTTGTCCTTTTTAACAAACCTTTTTTCGGAACTGAAGTTGGCTATTTTTCCTAAATCTAAATCTTGCTTATATACTAAGTCAATTTCTAAGTCTTCACTATAGGTTAATTCTTGAAAAGTCAAGGATTTTAATTCTTGATTTGTGTAGCCCAGAATTTCGCATAGTCGCTCGTTGACTTCAATATAATAACCATCAACGTTTATTAATGCCATTCCTACCGGAGAATGTTCAAAAGCTCCTTTAAACTGAGCTTCGCTTTGCCTCAATTCATCTTCAAGTTTTTTAAGTTCAGTGATGTCATTAAACGAACATACAACATATAGCAATTTTCTTTTTTCATCAAAAACTGGAATTGCATCTACTAATAACCAAACTCTGTCGTTAGTCATTGGACGAAAAACTCCCATAACGATTTTTTTTATTGGTTTTCGTTGTTTAATTGCCATAGGAACGGGGTGCTCATTAGCTAGAAATTCCTTTCCGTCAAGATGAATTACTTTCCAGTGTTCATCAAATGAGGTCTTCCCAAGCATTTGATCCTCGGTAAGACCTAACATTTCACAAGCCGCTTTATTGTATTCTAAAAATTCAGATCGTGGACCTTGGACAATTATTCCAACAGCAACATTTTCAAGAACACTATTGAGAAGTTGTTTACTTTTAAGGATTTGCTGCTGGACTGTTTTCATTTCCGTGATATCCATACCAAAACCGACCATAATATCCAGTTTTCCTTCTTCATCAAAAACAGGGTTGAACTTTCTGGTTTGGTAAGTAGATTCCCCATCTGCTCCCATATATTTTTCATCCCAAGCGACTAAATTTTTAGTTAAAGTTGCTTCTAGAAATTTTATTCTCCGTTTTTGTGCAGATATTGAATTTCTTCCAATTTGTTTTGCATATTCAAAATCATTTTTCCCTATTATAAATTTACGAAGCTCATCATTTTTTATTGCAAAAGGATTTGAATACACGTAATTATGGTTGCTGTCGTATACTGCAATGTCAGTTGGGATTTTATCTAGTATTTTCTCATAAAATTCTTTTTGTTGTAAAAGTTTGTGTCTGGCTTCAATATATTCTGTAATGTCTCTACAATTTCCAATGTAAATAATTTTTCCATCTTTTTCAGACAAACTTACACTAGATGCGTGCCACACATAATGTCCCTCTTTATGCAAAATTCTGTAGATAATTTCATTTTTACTGTTTCCAGTTACAATCATATCTTCCAAAAAATCAACGATTTTCCCTAAATCTTCGGGATGTAAAAAGGATGCATTACTTCTACCGATGACTTCATCAACTTCATATCCGAGAAATGTTTTCCAGTTTTTTGAAACATAAATAATTGTCCCATTCTCATCAAGTTCATACAAAATTTCCTTAGAGTTCGCCTCAGCTATTTGAAACTGATTCTTTCCTATTTCTATTACTTTCTGAAGATCGCTGTTTTTTTTTCTTAATTTTAGAAAAGATTGAATTTGATTTGCAGAATGCTCTAAAGTTTTCAGTTGAACTAGGGAAATTTCTTTAGATTTTAGGTCCATAATACAAAGTGTACCGATAGCTATATTTTCATCATTAGAAATGGGTATTCCTAAAAAAAAATCGAAAGTTAAATCTGAATTTTTATTTTTTTTAGAATGATGTTTTGTGATTCCCGAAATCTTAAAAATCGAATTCTGTTCAATTATAATTTTATTATACGTCAGTAAGTTTTCTGGAATTGTAGAAGAATCAAATCCTATTTTTGAAATGATTGAAGGGGCTTTATAGTTAATATGAGATATGAAGGCACAAGGCACCTCACAAATTTCTGCAAGGAATGATAAAATATCATTGAATTCTTGCTGAAAATTTATTGAGTCAGACAAATTGTAAGCTTCTTGATTCATTTTAATGTAGATGTAAATTCTTTTTTAATAATCATTTTAGGAATACCAAATTGATTTTGTAAATTTAAAATAAACTTAAGCAAGTTAGTATTTATTTTATTAATAACATTACGGGATTCAAAAAGCATCGAATTCAGGTATATTTTCAAAAAAGCAGCATTCTTTTATCGCGTATTTAAAATCATAATCAATATTTTATCAACTGGATTACCTCACGATATTAAAATTAAATTTAAGTTATTTTTATTTATTGTAATAAATAATTTAGTCAAATTAAACTTTGTAACTTTGGCTCTAATAAAAAATAATAATTGATTTCAAAAACCACCATAGATACCGTTTTCGAAACTGCTCGAGTAGAGGAAGTTATTGGCGATTTTGTGCAATTGAAACGTGCCGGAAGCAACTTCAAGGGATTAAGTCCATTTTCAGACGAGCGTTCACCATCGTTTATGGTTTCACCAGCAAAAGGAATATGGAAAGATTTTAGTTCTGGAAAAGGCGGAAATGCTGTCGCTTTCTTAATGGAGCACTCTCATTTTACGTATCCTGAAGCTATTCGATATTTAGCAAAAAAATACAATATCGAAATTGAAGAAACAGAACAAACGGACGAGGAAAAAGCAAATACAGATGTTCGCGAAAGCATGTACTTGGTTTCGGAATTCGCCAAAGATTATTTTCACAACACCCTTTTACATTCGGAAGAAGGTAAGGCAATTGGGCTTTCTTATTTCAAGGAAAGAGGTTTTACTAATGAAACTATAAAAAAATTCGTTCTTGGTTATTCTCCTGAAACTTGGGATGCTTTTACCAAAGAGGCATTGGGAAAAGGTTATAAATTAGAGTTTCTAGAAAGTACAGGATTGACGATTCCAAAGGATGACAGACCATTTGACCGCTTCAAAGGTCGCGTAATGTTTCCCATACAAAGTATGTCCGGAAGGATTTTGGGTTTTGGCGGAAGGATTTTGGGCAATGATAAAAAAGCGGCAAAATACCTCAATTCACCTGAAAGCGACATTTACCACAAGAGCAAGGTTTTGTATGGAATTTTTCAAGCAAAGCAAGCCATTGCCAAACAAAATAATTGTTATTTAGTCGAAGGTTATACAGATGTTATTCAGTTCAATCAAGCCGGCATAGAAAATGTGGTGGCTTCCTCAGGAACCGCCTTGACTCCAGACCAAATCCGATTAATCAACAGGTTAACTAAAAATATAACCGTTCTTTTTGACGGAGACGCTGCTGGTTTGCGTGCTTCAATCCGCGGAATCGACTTGATTCTCGAAGAGGGAATGAACGTGAAAGTATGTGCGTTTCCTGACGGAGAAGATCCTGATAGTTTTGCCAAGAAAACACCTTACGAAGAATTGGTTAAATATTTAGAAGAAAATTCCAAAGATTTTATCCAGTTCAAAGCATCAATGTTGATGAATGATGCCAAAAATGATCCTATCAAAAAAGCCGATTTAATTCGGGATATGGTGGTGAGTATTTCCAAAATTCCTGATAGGATTCAAAGAGAAATCTACATTCAGGAATGTTCCCGAATTATGGATATTTCGGAGCAAGTCCTTCTTAGTACATTGGCACAATTGGTCAAAAAAGACGTTTTAGACATTGGAAAGAAACAAAAGCAAGAGCAAAAAGCTTTTGAAGTTGTAAAAAATGAAGCGCCAATCCAAATTGAAAAAGTTGATATTCTTTATGGATTGGAACGTAAAATCATAGAAATTCTTTTGTTATATGGAAATAAAACGGAGGAATTTGAAGACGTACTTCTGAAAACAAATGAAGAAGGTGCAATCGAAAATGTGATCGAAAAGAAGGAGAACAAAGTGTATCAAAGAATTTATTTAAGTTTGCAAGAAGACGAAGTTGAGCTGGCAAATCCATTATTTCGTGACATATTTAACAATTTGATTAACTATTATCATCAAAACGAAAGCTTTAGTATTGAGCAATACTTAATGCATTTACAGCCTGAATTTGCACTAGAAGTTACTGATATTTTAATGGAAGACGAGAGAGTCACTTTGCACAACTGGGAAGGTCAAAATATTTTTCCTAAAACAAAGCACGATTCTATTAGTCAATATGTAACTGAAACTATTCTTACTATGCGTTGGTATTTGGTAGACAAAATTATAGAGGAAATAAAAGGCTCTATATCCTCTGAACCTGATTCAGATAATACAGAGCCGTTATCTATGGCGATGGATTATTACAAACTAATCAATTCCTTTTCGAAAAAATTAGGTCGAGTAATGTCGCGTTATTAAACAATTTCTAGTGTTTTTGCTTTGTTGACCAAGTCTACTAAATTGGTAACATTTAATTTTTGCAACAATCTTAATTTATAAGTGCTTATCGTTTTTTCGTTAAGATTTAAGATTTTAGAAATCTCGTTATTTTTTTTGCCATCACTCAAATAGCGCAAAACTTCAACTTCGCGATTGGAGAGTTTTCGATACAAACGCTCGCTTTTATTTTGTTTAGCAATTAACGCTAAATTTTTCTTAACGGTCTCATTTATAATTATCTTGCCCTGATTTACTTTTACAATAGACTGACCTAAAGTTTCTAGTTTTTCTTTTTTGGAGACAAAACCTGCAACACCCGCTTTTATAGCGTTTGGAGCATAAATCTGTTCTGAAAGGTCACTGAATATAATGATTTTTGTTTTTGGAAAATTTTTCAAAATATTTTTAACTTCAAAAATACTAGAAAGACCTTCTAATTCTAGGTCCAATATTAAAACATCAATCTCCTTTGTTAGGAGTATGTCTCTTACCATAATAAAATTTCCCACGTTAGCAACAATTGAAATACTATCGTGATCTTTAAAATACGATTTTACTCCAAAATGTACAACAGGATGATTATCGGCTAAACAAACTTTTACCATAATGTTATTTTTTAGAAATGTTCAAAATTTTGCGAATATAAAGTTAATAAAATTTTTTCATTAATTATTAAAAAATAATAGAAAAAATACTACTTTAAATTTTCAGAAATTAAACAAACTGGAATTTCCGTCATTTTATGTTTGTTAATTGTGTTCAATTTTTTGTAGATTTCAAATACGATTTTTTCTCTTCCAGCGAAATTTTCAACAGTTTTTCCTTTCTCATCCTCAAGCATAGCCCACTCTAGCTCATCATAACTGGCACCAAGCTGATCTTCGTCTGTTCTGTCATCTCCAAACAAACCATCTGTTGGAGAAGCCAATAAAATGGAGCTTGGAACTTTCAAAAATTGACCTAAAGAGTAAACATCTGACTTCATTAAATCTGCTATTGGACTTAAATCTACTCCTCCATCACCATATTTTGTATAAAAACCAACCCCAAAATCCTCTACTTTATTTCCAGTTCCAGCAACTAAATAACCGTGAATTCCGGCAAAATAATACAAAGTGGTCATACGCAAACGAGCACGAGTATTGGCTAAGGATAAATTTACTTTATCCAAATCGGAAATTATTGGTACAACTTTTTTAAAATCTTCAAAAACAGAAGTTAAATTTGCTTCAATATTCTTCACATTCGGAAATCTACTTTTTAATAATTCAATATGCTCCCGACCACGACTTACGTGACTTGGAGCTTGATGAATAGGCATTTCTACACATAAAGTAGGCAATCCAGTTTGAGCACAAAGTGTAGATGTAACCGCTGAATCGATTCCGCCAGAAATCCCCACAACAAAACCATTTACTTTTGCGTTTTCAGCATAGGTTTTTAACCAATTTACAATATGTGTATTTACTTTTTCAACTTGCAGTGTGCTTTTTTTAGGCATAATAGTTGGAGTTTTTAAAATGTAAGAATTGTATATTTGCAAAAATAATAATTTTTAAGTCAGCACCTATTCATTTCAAATGAAGTTCACAATAGTTTGATAAGAATTACGGGAAGTTAAACAATCGGGGCTAAAAAAAATGAAAATGAGAAAAATAATTTTTATAATTACTTTAATGATTGCTTTTGTTTCATGTGACAAAAAGTCGAAAGAAGAAAAAGCTGTTGAAGCTATTCCAGTAGCAATAAAAGTAGTTCGTTTTGACAAACTTTTTTTTGAAACACCTCCAAAGGATTTGGATAAATTAAAATTGGACTTCCCCTTTTTTTTTCCAAAAGGGAATGATGATCGTGTTTGGCTAGATAAAATGCAAAATCCACTTTGGAGAGAATTGTATACTGAGGTGCAAAAAAAATACTCCAATTTTGGATCTGTTCAAAAGGAATTGGAAGTCCTTTTTAAACACATAAAATATAATTTTCCTCAAACAAAAACACCAAAAGTAATTACCGTAATCTCCGAAATGGATTATAATAAAAAAGTAATTTATACGGATAGTTTAGTAATTATTTCACTCGAATTGTACCTAGGAAAAGAGCATAAATTTTATCAATTCCCTAAATATTTGAAACAAAATTTTGAGCAAAATCAAATTCTTCCAGATGTCGTTTCAAGTTTTTCAATACAAAGAATATCTCCAGTTTCAGATAAAAATTTGTTAAGTCAAATGATATATTTCGGAAAGCAATTGTATTTAAAAGACGTTCTTTTGCCAGGATATAATGACGCTGTAAAAATGGGCTACACACTAGAAGAAATCAAATGGTGCGAAGAAAACGAAAGTTATATGTGGCGTTATTTCATAGAAAATGAAATGTTATATAGTGACGATCAAAAACTGGCTAATCGTTTTATAAATCCAGCCCCTTTTTCTAAGTTTTATCTCGAAATTGATAATGAATCTCCTGGAAGAGTTGGAGCTTGGATGGGCTGGCAAATCGTTCGGTCCTATATAAAAAACAATGAAGTAAGTCTAGAGCAAGTATTACAATTGAATGCTAAGGAACTATTCGAAAAATCCAAATACAAACCAAAAAAATAATGACAAATACATCAGAAATTACGTTAACGATAGAATTAGACGAAAATAGAGTTCCAGAAAAACTAATGTGGACAGCATCCGAAGGTGGAATAAATACCGAAGAAGCCAAAGCTTTTATGTTATCCGTCTGGGACAGCAACGAAAAATCAACAAAATGTATTGAATTATGGACAAAGGATATGCCAGTTGACGAAATGAAAATTTTCTTTCACCAAACATTAACCTCGATGACCGAAACGTTTCAACGCGCTACAGGCGATGAAAAAATGTCGGCTACAATGAAAGATTTCTGTGATTATTTTGCAGAGAAATTGGAGTTGAAATTATAAGTTTATCAAAAAAAATCCCAAAACTTAACAAATTAGTTTTGGGATTGTAATTTAAAATTATCTAAAAACAGCAACTTAAAAACCGCTGTTGTTCTTAAAAACTTCCTGATTTACTTCGTCGATATAGTCTAAAACAACTTCTTTTCCAGTTGATTCCGTTGCAGATGTTACAAAATAATGTGGCATTTCGGCCCAATTGTTAGCAAACATTTTCTTTTTATAGGCTGCAATGTGAGAGTCTATTTTTGTTTTACTAATCTTGTCGGCTTTAGTGAAAATAATGCAAAAAGGAATTTCACTTTCGCCCATATAAGCCATAAATTCGATGTCAATATTTTGTGCTTCGTGGCGAATATCAATCAGTACAAAAGCACAAACAAGTTGTTCTCTAGTTTCAAAATAATCCGTAATAAATTGCTGAAAAACAGATTTTGTTTTCTTGGAAACTTTCGCATAACCATAACCTGGTAAATCGACTAGAAACCAATTATTGTTAATCAAAAAGTGATTTATTAGTTGAGTTTTTCCGGGTCTTCCCGATGTTTTTGCTAGATTTTTATGATTGGTCAACATATTAATTAATGATGACTTCCCAACATTTGATCTGCCTATAAAAGCATATTCTGGTAAAAAATCTTTTGGACATTTTTCTACTTCTGAGTTGCTGACAATAAATTCGGCAGTATTAATTTTCATAATTGTAGTTATAATTTCTATTTAGAAATCTTAATGCGCTTTTAAATGCGTGTGCGTCAACCAATCTTCTAATTGACTATTGAACTCGTCAGGGCGCTCCATCATTGCGGCATGACCACATTTTTCTATCCAATACAAGGAAGCATTAGGTAATAATTCATAAAATTCTTCGGCAACAGATGGAGGAGTAACTCTGTCATTTCTTCCCCAAATTAAACAAGTTTGAACGTGCATTTTTGGTAAATCTTTCGCCATATTGTGACGAATCGCACTTTTAGCAATGGTCAGTGTTTTAATTAATTTTATACGGTCATTTACAGATGCATAAACCTCGTCGACAAGTTCCTTTGTGGCTATTTTTGGGTCATAAAAAACATCTTCGGCTTTCTTTTTAATATATTCGTAGTCGCCTCTTTTTGGATAACTATCGCCCATCGCACTTTCATAAAGACCTGAACTTCCTGTCAATACAAGTCCTGCTACTTTCTCAGGATACATTTTGGTATGGTATAAAGCAATATGTCCACCCAACGAATTTCCCAACAGAATCACTCTGTCAAAACCTTTGTAAGTGATAAAATCCTTTACATATCTTGCAAAAGCCTTTACGTTAGTTTTTAAAATACTTTGTGTGTAAATTGGCAAATCGGGAATGACTATTTTGTATCCTTTTTCAGAAAAATAACTAGCAACAGCGTCAAAGTTACTTAATCCTCCCATCAAACCGTGTAAAACGACAATTGGAGTTCCTTCACCAGCTTCGTAATAACTGTATCTGCCTTCTTTCTTATAGTATTTTTCCATACGATTTGTCGCGTGTTTTCAATTTTCACAAATATAGGTTTTTAAAGATTAAAAAGAATTTTTGGAGCCAAATTTTAGGTGTTTAATGATTTTTATCTAACGAAATCAATAAATCAACAATGTTTTTGATCTAAATCTTTTCATTTTTTTTGCTTTTTAATATTCAATTTCCCTAGATATTTTAATTCCAAAAGTTGAAATAATACCTTAGTTCTGTTCAGCAATAATAAAATGGCTAATGGTCTGATTGACTAAAAATTAAGGTTTCTTCCTCAAAAGTGGTAAAACTTATTAACAAAGTGGTATTTTGTGGTAAAATGTGGTAATAATTTTTATATTTTTGCTCAACGTCATTTAAAGAATTAGAACTTGAATACAATTGTAGGAACATATGAATGTAAAGTTGATGCTAAAGGAAGGCTGCTGTTGCCAGCGCCTTTGAAAAAGCAATTGGCCACATCTCTTCAAAACGGTTTTGTTTTGAAGCGTTCTGTATTTCAATCTTGCTTAGTATTGTATCCAATGGAAGAATGGAATTTAATGATGCAAAAAATCAACAAACTCAATCGATTCGTTAAGAAAAACAATGACTTCATTCGCCGATTTACTGCAGGTGTCAAAGTGGTTGAAATTGATGCTTTGGGAAGATTATTGGTTCCTAAGGATTTGGTGATTTTTGCCAGTATTTCAAAAGACGTTGTATTCTCTTCGGCTGTTAATATCGTCGAGATATGGGATAAAGATTTGTATGAAAAATCAATAGATGGACAAGACGTAGATTTTGCAGATTTAGCTGAGGATGTAATGGGAAACACAAATTACGACGATGGAATATCATAATCCGGTTTTGCTTCAAGCATCAGTTGATGGTTTAGATATAAAACCTGATGGTATTTATGTTGACGTAACCTTTGGCGGCGGTGGTCATTCAAAGGAAATTCTAAATAGGTTAGGACCAAACGGAAAACTTTTTGCTTTTGATCAAGATGAAGATGCTTTAGCTAACACTTTGCCAGATGAAAGATTTGTACTAATCAATGAAAATTTCAGGTTTATAAAAAGGTTTTTGAGATTTTATGGAGTGAAAAGTGTGGACGGAATTTTGGCTGATTTAGGGGTTTCATCGCATCAGTTTGATGT
>CALPPA020000030.1 GCA_943325355.2 Klebsiella pneumoniae
AAAATGTTTCTACACGCAGAATCCTTACCAAATGAAATTGCGCTTGTCGATGATCAAATGATAGGTTTTATTCGTATAGGGAATGATTTTACCCAGAATTTTTACCAAATCGAAATACCACTAAAGGTTACCCTGCCATCTGCCTCAACAGCAAATAATTGTGGAGCCTTGAGCCCTGAAACAGTCTGGCCTTTAGAAAATGAAATAGACCTTCAATTAGCATTATTGACGCAATTGAAAATTCAAAGTAAGAGTATTGACCCCAATACACTACCTCTAGATGGAATCTATTATCAGAATGAAGACCAACTTGATCCCTCTTTGTCAGGAAAACCTAACAAATTGAGGTTGGGAATAAAGGGAAATCCAGATTTTGGATTAATTAGAAATTTAATGTTAGGGGTAAAAAGTGACGAATCGCATCAAGACACAAAAGGAGAAGTTTGGTTCAATGAATTGCGAGTGGCAGATATGGAGAATAGCGGAGGAATGGCAGCCGTTTTGAATGTGGATACCAATCTTGCCGATTTTGCCACTATTTCAGCAACAGGAAGAACAAGTACCATTGGTTTTGGAGGAATTGAAGAGGGACCAAATGAAAGAAGTAGAGAAGATGTTCGACAATATAATATAGTAACAAATTTAAGTTTAGGTAAATTATTGCCGCCTAAATGGAAAATCAATTTACCTTTCAATTATGCCATTGGTGAAGAAATCATAACTCCAGAGTACGATCCATTTAATCGAGACATTAAATTAAAACAGCTTTTGGACAACACGACTGATGCTGCCGAAAGAGATAATATCAACACAAGGGCCATTGATTATACCAAAAGAAAAAGTATCAATTTTATTGGAGTACGGAAAGAAAGAGGGGAAACCCAAAAACAACATATTTATGACCCAGAAAACTTAACTTTTTCCCAGTCTTTCAACCAAGTAGATCACCACGATTTTGAAATTGAAGAATTTTCAGACCTGCAATCTAACACGTCTGTGGAGTATGCTTTTAGCTTTCAGCCAAAACCAGTTGAGCCTTTCAAGAAAAATAAATTTATGAAAAAAAGTAGTTATTGGAAATTGTTAAGCGATTTCAACTTCAACTATTTGCCTTCAAATATTACTTTTAACACCAATATCAATAGACAATACAACAAACAACAATTCAGACAAGTAGATGTTGCTGGTATTGGGCTTGATGCCTTATACAGAAGAAATTTTGCCTTTAATTATCAATATGGATTTAATTTTAACTTAACTAAGTCCTTGAAAATAAATTATATAGCATCATCCGGAAATATTGTAAAAAACTATATGGATGAGAACAATGAACCTATTGATAGTTTTACAATATGGGATAGATACTGGGATATTGGACAATCCAATCGACACACGCAACAATTAGTATTGAATTATGAAATCCCTCTAAATAAAATTCCAATTTTTAGTTTTGTAAAAGCAAATTATTCTTATACTGGCGATTATAGTTGGCAAGCAGCTTCCTTAGCTTTGTCTGAAATAAATATTGGTGGAGTTGATTATAATTTAGGGAATACTATTCAAAATGCAAGTTCTCATAATTTGAATGCAACCTTTAGTATGGATACCTTTTATAAATATATTGGATTAACAAAACAATCACAAGCAAAAGCCAAACCTAAAGCAGCTGCTCCAAAACCTGGAGAGAAAGTGACCAATACAAATGTAGCTCCTCCTAAAAGTAATGTGTTCCTCGATGGTCTTATTGGTGTTTTGACTAGTGTAAAAAATATTCAATCCAGTTATGTCAAAAACAGCGGAACAATTTTGCCAGGATACACACCAGGTTTAGGATTCTTTGGTTCCTCAAAACCAACCCTCGGATTTATTTTTGGAAGCCAAGATGACGTTCGATTTGAAGTTGCCAAAAACGGATGGTTGACAAGCTATCCCGACTTTAATCAAAATTATTCTACAGTAAACAACGAAATATTTAAAACAACTGCAAACATAGATTTGTTTCCGGATTTAAAAATTGATTTGACATTAGACAGAGCATATTCTGAAAATTTTTCAGAGCAATATGATGTAAGCAACGGAATTTATAATTCGAGATCTCCATACAGTTTTGGTACGTTCTCAATTTCAACTATTTTAATTAAGACTTCTTTTTCTACGAGTGATGAAAATTCATCGGCGGCATTTGATGAGTATAGAAAAAACAGACTTCCTGTTGCAAACAGATTAGCAACTGATCGCGGGATAGATATAAGCAATCCAGCGAATATAGATGCAGAAGGATATCCTAAAGGTTACGGAAAAAATAGCCAAGCAGTATTATTACCAGCATTTTTAGCCGCTTATTCTGGAGAAAATGCTTCGAGTGTGTCACTAGGAATTTTCAAAAGTTTTCCAGTGCCTAACTGGTCTATAAAGTACAATGGTTTAATGCGGTATAAATTTTTCAAAGATAATTTCAAACGATTCTCCTTGCAACAAAATTATAGGGCTTCGTACACTATTAACGCTTTCAGATCGAATTTTGAATATGATAAAGCACCAAACGGAGTGGATCTAAGCGGAAATTTTTTCAATAAAACAATTATGTCCAATGTCAATTTAGTGGAGCAATTTAATCCACTGATTCGAATGGATTTTGAACTAAAAAATTCCTTGAAAATATTGACTGAAATCAAAAAAGACAGGGCATTATCTATGAGTTTTGATAATAATTTATTAACAGAAGTACGAGGAGTCGAATATGTGATAGGGTTGGGATATCGATTTAAAGACGTGGTATTTTCTTCTAAGCTAGCAGATAGTCCAACAGGAATCATAAAAAGCGATATTATTATGAAAGCAGATTTGTCTTATCGTGATAATAAAACAATTGTGCGTTATTTAGATTATGACAACAATCAATTAGCCGGTGGGCAAAATGTGTGGGCTATAAAATTAACGGCAGATTATTCTTTCAGTAAAAACTTAACTGCTATTTTCTATTACGACCACGCTTTTTCTCAAGCAGTGATTTCTACTTCTTTTCCATTAACAAATGTTCGTTCTGGGTTTACGCTTCGATATAATTTTGGGAATTAATTTTTTAAAATGGGAGTAAAATTTTAATAGAAGATTATTACATTTGTCCAATAAAAAAATAGCAATATCAATATCAATTTCAAAATCTAAAATCTAATTGTCACCCTAAGCGCAGTCGAAGGGCAAAATCTAAAATTACAATGAACATACCAGCAAATTTAAAGTACACAAAAGATCACGAATGGGTTAGCATTGAAGGTAATGTGGCAACAGTAGGAATTACTCATTTCGCTCAAAAAGAGCTTGGAGACATCGTATATGTCGAAGTAGAAACCTTGGATCAAAGTCTAGATAAAGATGAAGTTTTTGGAACTGTTGAGGCAGTAAAAACTGTTTCGGATTTGTTTCTTCCATTATCGGGAGAAATTATTGAGTTTAATGATGCTCTTGAAAGTAAGCCAGAAAGCGTAAACTCAGATCCTTATGGAGACGGATGGATGATAAAAATTAAAATCTCAAATGTAGACGAAATTGATTCCTTGCTTTCAAGTGATTCTTACAAGGAATTAATAGGTGCCTAAGCAAATCTATTTTTGGTCAGCTTTATTCTGGTCTGGACTAATTATTTTTCTTTGTCTAATTAAGTCAAGCGATATTCCTCAAATAGCAATACCCTATTTAGATAAAGTAATTCATACTGGTCTTCATTTTGTGTTTACATTATTATGGTTTTTTTATTTTAAAAAGCAGATAAGCGGCTTGAATAATTTCAAACTTCTGATTGTTTCTCTAGTTTTGTCGATAATTTTCGGAATTGTAATCGAACTAATGCAGGAGTTTTTCACAGTAAGTAGAAGCGCAGATGTGTTTGATGTAATTGCTAATTTATTTGGAGCTTCTTTAGCTGTTGTTTCAATTATTTATTTAAATAAGTATATGGGAATATTTGATAAAATTTAATTTTGCAATAAAATAGTTTTCAAATGAATATCAAGCAATACTTAGATTCTACTTATTTAAAAACCCCTTCGCAAGCTGGACTTAGCGAAGCAGAAAACACCATAATAGCCAAAGAGTTTATTCAAGAATCCATTGATGAGAATTTTAAACTCATTATGATTCGACCTAATATGGTTTCATTGGCCAATAAAATGATTACTGATGCTAATTCAACGGTTCAAATAGGAACTGTGATTGATTTTCCGGAAGGGAAAGGCGGCTTGGAAGCCAAAATGAAAGAAGCAACTCAAGCGATTCAGGATGGTGCAGACGATCTCGATTTTGTGTGTAATTACGAAGCGTTTAAAGCTGGAAATATTGATTTGGTAAAAGAAGAAATTCTAATTTGTACCCAACTAGGATTGGCAAACAACAAAGTAGTAAAATGGATTATCGAAGTGGCAGCGCTTACTGACAAACAAATTATTCAGCTTTCGGCCTTGATAAAAAATAGTGTTATTACCAATTTTAAGGAGGAAAATTACGCTGCAGTTTTTGTAAAATCATCAACTGGTTTTTATAAAACAGAAAATAATTTACCAAATGGCGCAACAGTTCGAACAATAATAATGATGCTCGAAAATGCCTCGCCACTTCCTGTAAAAGCAGCTGGCGGAGTGAGAACTTATGATGAAGCAGTAGAGATGATACGGTTAGGCGTGAAGCGAATTGGCACTTCGGGAGCAAAGGCAATTGCAAACGGCCAAATAGCCAAAGGCGAATATTAAACACTAAAACTCATTATGAAAAAAGGATTGTGGTCTTTACTTTTATCCCTATACACTTTAATGGCTTTCGCCCAAGATGTAAATGAAACCTCAAAACAATCGAGACTTTCGACCGAGCGATTTCCTGTTTTTCCAAATTGTGAAAATTTTGAAGCTGCAGCATTAGAAAATTGTTTTTATAATCAGATACAAGATTTCATTTTCCAAAATTTTGTTGTTCCCAAAAATCTTGCCCAAAACAATTTTCAAGGCAACATTAAAGTGCTTTTTGAAGTAGACAAAAACGGAGTTTTCAAAGTAATTTATGTAAACGCTGTTGATGATGCGTTGATAAAAGAAGCCAAAAGAGTTTTTATTAAATTTCCAAAGATTAAACCATCAACGTACAACGGAAATCCAACGTTTTCTCAATACAATATTACCATTTCAATTCCATTAAAAAGTTCTGAACAAATGGCATCTGAAGCTATTGTTGCTGCCGAAGTTGTAAAAGCTAATGTAAAAACAAAACTACTCACGGAATTAGACAGTATTGTATATAAAAAATTTAATAATCCGCAGTTCGAAAGTCATTTGAATGTTCCGTTTTCGCATAGTTATTATTCGCGTTTTGACCCTGCAATGAATCAAGTTGGTGCCAACAATCATACAGCATCAAAACCATATACTTATGTTGAAGTGGTCAAATACTATAGTATTGCGGACCAAAATGAAAAGATAAAGAAAAATAAATCCAGTTGGTGGGGACGAAAATTATGGAACGAAAACTTGGTCGAAGTGCAAGGCGAGGATTATTGGTTTATTATTAATCCTATTTTTGATTTACAAGTGGGAACAGCTTCTGGCAACAAGCAAGTCAATACATTTGTAAACACACGTGCAATTAATTTCAGTGGAGGATTAGGCAAGCAACTTAATTTCACCACCACGATTTTTGAAAGTCAAGGAAGATTTTCCGATTATTACAACCGTTACGCTGAATCTATTAGACCAGCTGGCGGAAATCCGGCTATTATTCCCGGAATTGGGATTTCTAAAGATTTCAAGACTGATGCTTATGATTTTCCTTCGGCTGATGCCAATTTGACTTTTGCACCCGCTAAATTCATCGATTTACAATTGGGTTACGGTCGAAATTTTATTGGCGACGGTTACCGTTCTATATTTGTAGGTGATGGAGTAAGTCCGTATCCTTATTTTAAAATCAACACTAATTTTTGGAAAATAAAATACACGAATACCTATATGTGGCTCAAAGATGTGCGTCCAGAAGTGACTCTCGAACGAACCTATGCCACAAAATATATGGCAAACCATTATTTAAGTTTGAATGTCACGAATCGATGGAATCTAGGTCTTTTCGAATCCGTAATTTGGACAGACACCAATAATCGAGGATTTGATATGCACTTTGTAAACCCAATTATTTTTTATCGCTCTGTCGAGTTTGAATCCTCGGCTCGAACTGGAAATGCAGTTTTGGGGTTGAGTTCTAAATACAAATGGGACAATAACATATTGCTTTATGGACAGTTTCTTTTAGACGAATTTTCTCTTGGGGAAGTGAAAAACGAAAAAAACAGTTGGAAAAATAAATTTGCGTATCAATTGGGCGTAAAATATTTCAATGCCTTCAAAGTCGACAACCTATTGTTACAATTAGAATTCAATCACATTCGACCTTATGTGTATTCGCACAGCGAGCCTATTACGAATTATGGACACACGAATCAAAGTGTTGGTCATCCTTGGGGAGGAAATTTTGAGGAACTACTACTTATTGGGCGGTATCACAAAGGGCGATTGTATGCCGATGCGAAAATCACAATTGGCACAAGAGGTTTGGATTTTAACACATCAGCAGATAATAACAACTACGGTGGTAATATCTACAAAGATTATGACGTAAATAGACCTTTTAATTCAGGAGTCACCGTTGGTCAAGGAAACAAAACCAATATCTTCATCACCGATTTGCAAGCCGGATATTTGGTCAATCCAATGACGAATATGAAACTTTTTGGCAGTTTTATTTATAGAAACTTTGACCCAAACCAAAACACAGCAACCGTTTTCAAGGAAAGCACCACTTGGTTTTCTTTTGGTATTCGCTCGGATGTATTTAATTGGTATTTTGATTATTAGGGGTTTGTAATTAATTTTTTTATGTCAGAAACTCAGGTTTAATTTCTTATTTTGAATTTATAAAATAAATATTTTATGTGGGTGGATTTTTTCTAAAAAATGAGAGGGTTTCGTAAAATAAATTCATTGTAACTATACATAAATACTATTCTGACCTTTAGTATTTTAATTTCTTGAATGCATAGAAGGATGGAATTATTATAATGATTTTTTTATGAATTGTTTTTTGCCAATTCCCTTTTGTTAAACTACTTTTGCACAAGTTTTAAAACAAACAATTTAAACTTTGAATAGTACACCCAATACCATTTCCTTTAAATCTATTTATATTGATTTCAAAGCAATAACTAAAGCCGGATTGGCAGTTAGTGTTGTTTTTTCTTCTATTGCAGGGTTTTTGCTTGGCGCTGCTGATTTTCAATCTTTGAATTTGATTGTTCTGTTAAAACTAGCTATTGGTGGTTATTGTATGGTTGGCGCTTCAAATGCTTACAACCAAGTCATCGAAAAAGACTTAGACGCCTTGATGGATCGGACTAAAAATCGTCCCGTTCCAGCAGGAAGAATGTCCCCAAATGTAGCTCTTGTAATTGCAAGTATTCTAACTCTTGTCGGAATTGTTTTGCTTTATACTATCAATCCAAAATCAGCAATGTTTGGAGCGGTTTCTATATTTTTATATACTAGCATTTATACACCATTGAAAACAATGACTTCTTTGTCGGTTTTTGTGGGTGCTTTTCCGGGAGCAATTCCTTTTATGTTGGGCTGGGTTGCAGCAACAGGAAATTTTGGCATAGAAGCCGGAACCTTATTTCTAATTCAGTTTTTTTGGCAGTTTCCCCATTTTTGGGCAATAGGCTGGTTTTTATACGAAGATTATGAAAAAGCAGGGTTCTTTATGTTACCAACAGGAAAAAAAGACAAAGGAACAGCTTTGCAAATAATATTGTACACCGTGTGGTTGATTATTGCTTCGCTTTTGCCAGCTTTAGGGTATACTGGGCAATTATTTATTACGCCAATTGCAGCAGTTTTGGTATTTTTGCTTGGACTTTGGATGCTTTTTTACGCCGTGAAATTATACAAGTTACGTACTTCGAAAGCAGCTAGAACCTTAATGCTAGTAAGTGTTTCTTATATTACGTTACTGCAATTTGTTTATATATTTGATAAATTTTTAAGATAGTTATGACAACAACAATGACCTCCGAGGAACATAAAGCAAGAACAGCAAGATCATACAAATTGCTGTTGCTGTTCGCAATAATCAGTATGATAATGATGTTCGCAGGGCTCACGAGCGCTTTTGTGGTTAGTAAATCAAGAATAGATTGGTTGAAAGACTTTCAATTGCCATCTTCTTTTTTCTACAGTACAGCAGTTATAATAGGCTGTAGCGTTACTTTCCATTTAGCCAAAAAAGCCATTCAAAAAGACAATCAAAAAGCGACTACATCATTTCTATTGGCTACTTTAGCATTAGGGATTTTATTTGTGATTTTACAATTTGTTGGTTTTGGACAAATAGTGGCGAATGGGTATTATTTTACTGGTCCCGAAAGTTCGATTACGACAACTTTCCTTTATATTGTTACTGTTGTGCACTTATTACACCTTGCTGGCGGATTAATTGCATTATTAATTATTATTTATAAACAATTAAAAAATAAATACAATTCAACTCAAACGCTTGGAATTGAGTTGGGTGCGATGTATTGGCATTTTCTTGATTTATTATGGGTATATTTATTTTTATTTTTATTTTTCTTTAAATAAGAAAAAATTGTAGATTTGGGAACTTTTTAACGAATAACTTTTATGGATACAGTTACTACTGCAAATAGTGGAGAAAAAATTTGGGGAGGCGGAAATGAGCCTATGGGAGCTAGTTATGGCAAATTGATGATGTGGTTTTTTATCCTGTCAGATGCTTTGACTTTCTCGGGATTTTTAGCTGCTTACGGCTTTTCAAGATTTAAATTTATTGAAACTTGGCCTTTAGCCGATGAGGTGTTTACACACTTTCCATTTATGCATGGTGTTTCGGCACCAATGTATTATGTTGCATTTATGACTTTTATTTTGATTTTTTCATCGGTAACAATGGTGCTTGCCGTTGATGCTGGACATCAATTGAAAAAAGATAAAGTTGCTGTTTATATGTTCTTGACCATCATTGGAGGTTTGATATTCGTGGGTTCACAAGCTTGGGAATGGAAAAACTTTATCAAGGGAGAATATGGTGCTATTGAAACAACAGGTGGTAGTTTACTACAGTTTGTGGACAAAGAGGGACATCGAGTGGCACTTGCCGATTTTGCCGCTACGTTGCCAGAAGAAAGAGAACAGTTGACAAGAGATAAAGGAAAGTGGTTTATGGAAGAAGCTACTTTACCATCTTATTCTGTAGCAGAAGTTCAGGCAGGTTTCAAAGCTCATCCAGAAATATTGATTAGAACAGAGGTTATAAATGCTCAGAAGAAAAAGACAATCTTGTCAAGAGAAGAATCTGAATTAAGATTAAGTCAAGCAAGTCTCGTTGTTGAAGGGGCTAATTTGGTCAGAAATGAATATGGTAGCAAGTTATTCGCGGACTTCTTTTTCTTTATCACGGGCTTTCACGGTTTTCACGTATTTTCAGGAGTAGTTATAAATATTATCATCTTTTTTAATGTTTTGCTTGGAACTTACGAGAAAAGGAAAAGTTATGAAATGGTAGAAAAAGTGGGACTATATTGGCACTTTGTTGATTTGGTTTGGGTATTTGTATTCACGGTTTTCTATCTAGTTTAATTTACAAAAAGTAATTATTATGTCACACGAACATGTATCTAATACAAAAAGAATTTGGACGGTTTTTGGAATTTTATCTGTAATAACAATTGTTGAGGTAATTTTTGGGATTCTAAAACCTGAAGTTTTACACATGAACAATTTATTAGGCTTGAACCTGTTGAACTGGTTGTTTATTATTTTAACAATAGTAAAAGCGTATTATATCGTGTATGCCTTTATGCATATGGAAGGTGAAAAAACTTCTTTGCGATATGCGGTAATTTTTCCGTTAATTTTTCTGGTAGTCTATTTGCTTTTTATCCTCTTGACGGAAGCAGATTATATATTTGAGGTTTTTAAAAATGGCACCATCAAGTGGAATTTTTAACAAAATATTAATTCAAAAAAAAGGTGCGCTTGGCGTGCCTTTTTTTATTTTTGTATATTATCCTCTACTACTATTATGAAAAAAAATATTATTCTTTTTGTTCTTTTTATATTACCTATCCTAGCCTATCTTTTTTTTGCATCTGGAGTAAACAGTTATACTAAATTACCTGTTCTTACTCCAAAAGTTGCTGATTTTGGAAATTGGAAATCCTTGGATAACCAAAAATTAAGTTTGAATAATAAAATAACTGTTCTTGGTTTTTCAGGTTCCAAACTCTTAGAAAACAGAGGTAATTTTTTTAATCTTAACCAAAAAATCTACCAACGATATCATACATTCAAAGATTTGCAATTCGTGGTTATTTGTCCATTGGGAACAGAAGAGGAGGCAAAGAGTGTTGTTGTTGCCTTAAAAGCATTTACAGATGTAAGTCAATGGCATTTTGTTTTCGCTCCAAAAGCTGAGATTACAGCGTACTACAATCAATTAAAGCTAGTCGAAAAATTAGACGCCTATTTAGGAACCCCAAACGTATATATTCTTGACAAAGAAAGAAACCTGAGAGGTCGAAAAGAAAAGAAAGGATACAAAGAAGGCTACAATACTTTTCTTCCTGCAGAATTGAGCAACGAAATGCTCGACGATTTCAAAGTTATTCTATATGAATACCGTGCAGCACTCAAAAAAAACCGCAATGCTTCTAAACAACTTTAATTCATAGAAAAGATGCTAAAAAATAAATCATACATCGGAATTTCATTTATTATTCTTGTTTTCGGAATATATGCGGTTCCAAAAATTATGGACAGAATCCAGAATAATGATATTGTTAAAGGCGATAGATTAGATAAAGTTTCGACTACAAGTACAAATACCAGTAGTTTAGTGAAAATTGGCCCAGCCCCAAAATTCGAATTGCTCAATCAAGACAACATCAAAATTAGTAATGAAACCTACAAAGGCAAGGTGTATGTTTTGGAATTTTTCTTTTCGACTTGCCCAACGATTTGTCCTAAGATGAACCAAAGTATGTTGCAAATAGAAAAAACGTTCTTTGGCAATCCTAATTTTGGGATTGTTTCTATTACCATCGATCCGGAACACGATAATTCTAAGGTTTTGAAAGAACATCGCGAATTATTAGGCGTAAAATCATCTAATTGGAATTTCTTGACAGGAGATAAAACCTATATTTTTGATCTTTCGAACAAAGGTTTTAATCTTTATGCAGGAGAGAATAACAAAGCAAAAGGAGGTTTTGAACATTCGGGATTGTTTGCCCTAATTGATAAAAACGGAACTATTCGTTGTAGAAAAGACGATTATGGAAACCCGATTTTATATTATGACGGTTTAGATAAAAAAGGAGTAAGGGATATTCAACAAGACATAGCAATTTTATTAAAAGGATAAATATGGAAAAAAATTCATTAGAAAAAAAATTCAGTAAGTTTATAATTGTAGTATCAATTTTGATTCCAGTTGTGGTTGCACTTCTGTTTAGCGTCAAACTAAAAGACCTTGGCTTCAATGTAGAACCATTGCCGTTTCTACCGCCAATCTATGCTACAATTAACGGAATTACAGCTATCGTTTTAATTGCTGGAGTATTGGCTATTAAAAATGGTAACAGAATACTTCACAAACGTTTGATGACAATGGCAATTGCACTTTCAGTAGCTTTTTTGGTGATGTATGTCGCTTATCATATGACTACAGATTCGACCAAATTTGGAGGAAAGGGTACGATTAAATTAGTTTATTTTTTTATTTTAATATCTCACATCATTTTTTCTATTGCAGTTATTCCTTTGGTTTTGATAACTTATGTTCGAGCTTTGGCAGAACGATTTGACAGGCATAAAAAAATTGCTAAAATCACATTTCCAATTTGGTTGTATGTTGCTGTAACTGGAGTTATTGTTTATTTAATGATATCTCCTTATTATGTTTCATAGAGAAAATAGAAAAAAGAAAATAGAAAAAAGAGGTTTTGGATTTGAAGTTTACTTCTATATTCTATGTTCTATGTTCTTCTCTCTATCTACAAACGCTCAATGCGCTATGTGTCGTGCGGCTTTGACTAGTGAGGGTAATGCAGTGAAAGCAGAAGCCGTAAATGACGGAATTGTTTATTTGATGGTAATTCCATACTTGCTCGTTGCAGGAATTGGGTATTATATTTATCGAATGAGAAAAAAGAGTAAACAGTAGCAATAATAATCTAATCTTAAATTCAGTAGTTAAGACAAATAATTTATTACAACAGAAATGTTATCCTTTTGTGTAAGTTCTTGATTTTCAAAAACAATAATCATTTTACCTCCCGCGTTTTTAAAAGAGGCTGCTACTGTTTTTTTATTTACCATAACTTTGATTTTGCTCGCTACTTTTTCAGTGGGTAAGTCTACTTCAATTTGTCGAATAG
>CALPPA020000031.1 GCA_943325355.2 Klebsiella pneumoniae
CTTTCGCTTAAAACTTCTCTCTCAGGAATTTTAAATGAAGAGAGAGAATTAAATACTAATTCAATTGCTGGAGACGTTGCGTTTAATATAAAAAACGGAAGTTTATCTAATTTTGCGCCCATCATTAAAATAGGAAAAATAGCTTTCCCAAATAGAGATGTGCAGCATATTACTTTTAGCGATTTAGCTTCAAATGCAACAATAAAAGGAAATTTGATAAATGTTAAAGAACTAAAAGTGACTTCTAATGTTTTGAATATAGATGCTAAAGGGGCTTATTCTTTGTCTAATATTGGAACAAATCTAGCGGTAAAAATACCTTTAAGAAATCCGAAAGACGATTATAAGATTGAAGATCAAAAAGCAAGAGATGCAGCAAGATACAAAGGCATTGTTGTAAACTTGCTCGTATTAGATGGAAAAGACGGACAAACAAAAATTAAATTAGGGAAGCCATCTGAGGAAAAACCTAAAGAAGAAGAAAAAGCAAAAAAGAAAAGGAATATTTTTTCTAATAACAAGATTTAATAACAGATTGAGATAATTAAATTATTTAGAATTTTCAGAAAATAACAGCTCAATGAGGCAGTCATCTCTTGAGTAAATGTCTTTATAAAAACTAATTTCCCCTGAATCGGTAACCCAAGCCGTAAAATAACCAATGTGAATTGGGATTTTCTTTTTCAGGATGCAAACCGTTTCCTTTTCTCCTCTCATAGCTTCATTAATACGTTCAAGTGGCCAACCTGAATCGTCTTCTAAGATAACTGCGGCCAATTCCTTTGCTTTTTCTAAATTTATGCAGCCGTGACTGAAAGCCCTGTATTCTCGCTGAAATATGCTTTTTGAAGGTGTGTCGTGAAGGTAAATATCATTTGAATTTGGAAAAATAAACTTGACCAGTCCAAGTGAATTATTAACCCCTGGTTTTTGTCTGACTTTGCCATTGTTCCATTCCATATTATGTTTTGCTAGATAATTTTTATCTTGTTCTATCCTATATTTTATTTCATAATCAAGGATACTTTGAGGTATGTTCCAGTAAGGGCTAAATATTATTTGAGTCATAGTACTGCTGAAAACAGGTGTTTCTGTACTGCTTTTTCCAACAAACAATTTCGACTCCAATGCATTTATTCCATCTCTTTTGAAGAGTAATTTGTAAGCTGGAATATTTACAATTATATATTCATTAGCATTTGCAAGCTCTGGATCAATCCATCGGCATCGCTCCATATTTACCATAATGGTTTTTATATATTGCTCAATGGGAATGTTCATATTTTGAATGTGGTTTGGCGCGATTATATAATCTAAATTATAACCATTTCTTCTTTTATAATTCAATATTCCGGACATCAATTCTTCATCATACAAATTGCTTTTAGAATCTTGTTTTAAATCTCCAATAATAGTCAGGTGATGTCTGATTTGACCAATGGTTGTAGCACTATCGTTCGGCTTAAATTCTTTGTCCAAAGATTCTGATGTTATCAGAATCCAATCCCCGCTTTCTTTAATTTTTCGGTATTTTTTTAAAATATCACGCAATTTATAATATTGTCTAAAAAGTTGTTTTTCGTTTATTTTTAATAATTCAGGGTATACTAATAGCGAATCTAACAGATTTTTATAAGAAAGATTTTTCCGAGGTATAAACCATCCATTTTCTTCAATTTTTTTACTGTCAATTCCATAGTACACATTTCCTGCATAAAAAACATACAATGTAGTCAACATTATTTCGGTTTCGGTTTGGGATATATTTTTTAAATTTTCTCCTCTAAAAATTTCGTCAACTTCTACCGTATTGGCAAAACTGGATTCAAGTCCTTCTTCCTCCAAATGATTTACTTTATAGTACAACAAATTAGCAAAAGCAATCAGGTTTTTGTTATTATACCAAATGGGTTTGTATTTCCTTGCTTTATATAGAGCGCTTACATCGACCCGATAGGTTTTTAATTTGGGATACTTTTTAAAAAAAACAGAAATTACTGCGTCGTTAATATAAATTGTTGTTAAGTTGAGTATAGGTTTTCCAGAAACTTGGTCAAAATAAATAGGGTTAGCCGTTAGGTTTTTATTAAAGTTAGCTAAAGCATAAATCCCTCCAAAAAGAATAACTATTATGTATAAAATGATGTTTTTCATAACATAATTATTTATATAAAGATAAAAAAAAAATCCTTTCCAAGAAGCGAAATGCCAATAGGTTTAGTATTGAAAAATTATTTTAATCTATCCTAAATACCTGAATTTTTAATTTTTCATAAGCTTATCAATCTGTCGGATATATTTCCTTAATTTTGCCCCCTTAGACCTTTAGGTCGAATCGAAGCTTAAGCTGAACTGGCGAAGCAATTGCACGAAGTAAAAACATTTAATATAAAGCGTGGGAAGTAAAAACAAGTTAAAAAGGTTCAAAGAAAACGAGACATTCAATAACGTTTTTCAACCAACAAGGGAAGAAGTTATAGGCGAATTGTTTCCGCTCAAAGGCAAATGGAATAAAGATTTCTTCAAAAATGACAATCCATTAGTGCTTGAATTAGGCTGTGGAAAAGGAGAATATTCCGTTGGTCTTGCCGAAAAATATCCCAACAAAAATTTTATAGGAATAGATATTAAAGGAGCTCGTTTTTGGCGTGGCGCCAAGACTGCCGTAGAAACAGGATTGCATAATGTGGCTTTTATTCGCACTCAAATCGAATTAATCAATCATATTTTTGCTGAAAACGAAGTAGACGAGATTTGGATTACTTTTCCCGATCCTCAAATAAAATACAAGCGTACTAAACACAGAATGACCAACTCGGAATTTCTACAACTCTATAAAAAAATTCTCAAAAAAGACGGTGTTGTCAATCTGAAAACCGACAGCGAATTTATGTACGGTTATACGCTAGGATTGCTACACGGTGAAGGACATGAAGTTCTGTATGCCAACCATAATATTTATGTAAACGAAGGAAGTCCAGAAGAAGTAACTGCTTTTCAAACCTTTTACGAAAAACAATATTTGGAAACTAACAAAGCAATTACGTATATTCGATTTAAAATTAAGGAATAACAGTTTATTTTGATAAAATATTCTGCATTTTTAAAGTTTAAACACATTAAATGACATATATAACGCCATTGTTTATAGGTTTTATTAGCGCTTTTGTAGGGATTATTCCGCCAGGATTAATCAATATGACTGCCGCAAAAATAAACCATAAGGAAGGAAAACGAAATGCATTATGGTTTGTATTAGGAGCAATCCTTATTATTTGTGTACAAGTCTTTTTCGCCGTTTTGTTTGCTAAAATTATTAACCGTCGCCCAGATTTAGTCACTTTATTGCGAGAAATTGGATTTGGCATATTTGCAACACTAACTATTTATTTTTTATGGCTGGCAAAAAAACCAAAGGACAAAACAAAAAAATTTAAAAAAAATAGTAAAACCAATAGGTTTTTTCTAGGTATGTTGCTATCAGCTCTTAACCTCTTTCCTATTCCTTATTATGTTTTTATTAGTATAACCTTGGCCTCTTACAAGCTGTTTTATTTTGATACAACCTCTATTTTAATCTTCGTCAACGGTGTTATATTAGGTTCATTTCTTGTCTTTTATTTTTACATTTCCTTCTTCAACAGGATAGAAAATAAAAGAGATTTTATAATAAAAAATATGAATACTATTATTGGCTCTATTACGGGAATGATTTCAATAATTACTTTGATAAATATCATAAAATATTATTGGTAATTCAATGATCAAGAAGAACGATAATTTTTTTGAAAGAGTTTACGTTATCGCAAGACAAATCCCTTATGGGAGAGTAACTTCTTATGGAGCCATTGCAAAAGCATTAGGAACTGCTCGATCCTCTAGAATGGTGGGCTGGGCAATGAATAATTGTCATAATATAGAAGATGTTCCAGCGCATCGAGTAGTAAACAGAAAAGGATTGCTTACCGGAAAACACCATTTTGACGGCACTAATTTGATGCAACAGTTACTCGAAAATGAAGGAATAAAAGTAGTTGACAATCAAATTATAGATATGGAAAATCATTTTTGGATGCCAGAAATTCAGGTTGAATAGTTTTGTATAATTGTAGAAATAAAGTATTAAAATTAGATGATTTTCATTGCAATAAATCCAAGTCAAAACCTTTATATTTATATCTTTTCATAGTATCTTTGCATACAAGAAATTAAAATAGAATCAGTTTAAATAAACATAATGTTTCAGTTGAAAAATCTCAATTGAAAACTCATAAAAGAATATGAAATTAGATAGAAAAGAAATCCTTAAAGCTCTGGAAACTATTACCATTGCTGGAGAAGGAAAAAATATGGTAGAAAGTGGAGCAATTGCAAACGTAATTACTTTTGGCGATGAGGTAGTCGTTGATTTAGTATTACACCTTCCGGCGATGCACATTAGAAAACGTGCCGAAGATGATATTATAAAAACCATTCATAAATTGGTTTCACCAGATGCCAAAATAAAAATCAATGTTAAAGTTGAAACTCCACAAAAACCACAAAGCCCCGAAATCAAGGGGAATACTATTCCTGGAATAAAAAATATTGTTGCAGTTGCTTCTGGAAAAGGCGGTGTTGGTAAATCTACCGTTACGGCAAACTTGGCTGTAACACTCACTAAAATGGGGTTTTCGGTAGGTATTCTTGATGCCGATATTTATGGGCCTTCAATGCCAATAATGTTTGATGTTGAAAGCGCTAAACCGCTTTCTGTGGTAGTTGATGGAAAATCAAAAATGAAACCTATCGAAAGTTATGATGTTAAAATTCTTTCTATTGGTTTTTTCACTTCTCCAAGTCAAGCAGTAATATGGAGAGGACCAATGGCTTCTAAAGCATTAAACCAAATGATTTTTGATGCTGATTGGGGCGAATTAGATTTTTTACTTATTGATTTACCACCAGGAACCGGAGATATTCACCTTTCGATTGTACAAGCTTTGCCTATTACTGGAGTGGTAGTTGTAAGTACTCCTCAAGCCGTGGCTCTTGCCGATGCTAAAAAAGGAGTTTCTATGTTTATGTCAGAGGCGATAAATGTTCCTGTTCTCGGAATCATAGAAAATATGGCTTATTTTACACCTGAAGAACTACCGGAAAACAAATATTATATTTTTGGAAAAGAAGGCGCTAAAAATCTTGCAGAAGATTTGGACGTTCCTTTCTTAGGTGAAGTTCCAATAGTTCAATCTATTCGTGAAGCTGGAGATTTTGGACGTCCTGCAGCACTACAATCGGGTTCCGTTATTGAGACTGTTTTCCAAGAAATTACAAGGAATGTAGTTCGTGAAGTAGTAAGTAGAAACGCTAATTTACCTGTTACTGAAGCTGTTAAAATAACTACTATGGCAGGTTGTGCAGCAGTAAAAAAATAATTATTTAATTTGAAAATAATCCTATTTTCAAATCTTCAAATTTATAAAAATGACAACAGAAGAATTAACAAATAATGTTCTAAATGCTCTTGAAGAAATTAGGCCTTTTTTAAATTCTGACGGAGGTGACATTAAACTTATCTCCATTGAAGATGGCAAACATGTAACCGTACGTCTTGAGGGAGCTTGCATTAGCTGCAGTGTGAATCAAATGACTTTAAGAGCTGGAGTTGAAACCACTATCAAAAAATTTGCACCTCAAATCGAAACTGTTGTCAATATCCAATAATTAATTTTTCCTTCTTAATATAGCGAAGAAATAGCCTTTTTTATTTAAAAATAGGAATCTATCTTTTTGTAGAATACTATAAAACTTATACTTTTAAGATGTTATTGAAACTTCAATAAATTCAACTCAAGTATTCTATTAACGAACTTCATTTAACATAATGGATATATCAATTAAAATCACGGATCGAAAAGGTCAAACCCACGAAGTAAAAGTCCCGACTGATATGGCATTAAACCTTATGCAAGTTGTGCGTGCTTATGAACTTGAACCCATAGGAACCGTTGGAATATGTGGTGGAATAGCAATGTGCCCAACATGCCAGTGTTATGTTGATAACGATATTAATTTACCAGAAAAAAGAGAAGCTGAGGAAGCTACACTTTCGAGATTATTGCACGTAAAAAATAATAGCCGTTTAAGTTGCCAAATTCCCGTTACAAAAGAGTTGGAAGGAATAGAAATAGTGTTAGCGCCTTATTTCTAATATCTGTACGCTATCTTGTTTAGAAATTTTTCTAGTTTTGTACTGCAATAGTAGCTTTGGGTAAAATCCTTTCTACAAAATAGGCATAAGCTAATTCCGAAGGGTGTAAACCATCTGTAGCAACTAATAAAGGATTTATCAAACCTTGTCTAGTAATATCTGTAATAGTTATAAATTCTATATTTTGTTCCAAGCAATATTTTTGTGCAAAAGCATTATAATTGTCTATTTCTAGAGAAATCTTCGATGGATTAGATTGTTTGCCAAAAGGGGTAAAGGCATAGTCTGGAATAGAAACTACAATTACATTCGCCTTATCTCCTTTTGCAAGTACTATTGCTTTAGTTACTAATTCCGGAAACTCTTTTTCATAAATCGAAAATGCTTTGTTTTGATATTGATTATTCACCCCTATTAATAACGTAACTAAATCATATTTTGGCGCAAGATTTATTGCGTTTATTGCTGAAATTAAATTGGTCGTAGTCCAGCCAGTTGTGGCGATAATTTGTGATTTATAAGTATTTTTGGTGTTTGAAATTTCTAATTTTTTTCTAAGTTGCTCTGGAAATCTGCATGTTTCGCACACACTTTGACCGATGGTGTAACTATCCCCAAGTGCCAAATAGTTAATTTCTTTAACTACTTCTGGCGGAGGATTTTGAGGAATTGGAATCGAAACTGTTACTGGAACTTCTGGTTTAGAATTAACTGATTTTTCAGGACTATCAACACTGCAACTTGCTGCCAAAAACAACAAAAATGTAGCAATCACAATTTTAAATAAATTCTTTTTCATTTGAAAATTGGGGTTAAATTCAATTAATCTGTTTTCTTTTTTTAAGAAGTTAAGCTATTTCCATTTTCATCATAATTTGATCTTGAATAGCATCCCATAATCCGATACGTTTTTCTAGAGCTAAAATCGAAATTTCTTCTACATCATTCCACTTTTGTTTGTCGGTTCCGCAAAGTTCAGTTATCATTTTCATTGCCATAGGACCGTGTTCATCAGCGTCTAGTTCTATATGTCTTTCAAAATAATAAATTAGTTTGCTTAAATCGGTATTGGGAAAATTAACTTGAAAGTTTTTCAATATTACCGTGAACATACTTGGTATTAAATCTTCCCTTCCAAAGGTGAAAGCCGCAGCGATTTCATGTGATTTTCCTTCGTCAATTACTCTGAAAGTAAAGTCTAAAAAGGCTTTAATATTGGGGTGTAAATCGCTTTTTTTAATAGCAACAAATATATTGTGAAGCGAATGAATTTCAGATAAAAATTGTTTAATTCCAGTAGTATTTGCGCCACAATCTTCCATTGCTTCAATATACATTTCATAGTGACTTTGGCGACGTCCATCAATTGTTAAATCAGATTCTTCTGCCAGGACAATTTCATTTATCAAATACCTTGTTTCTGGATTTTCTGTAGCAAACCAGGGTGTTGTTGTGCAAGTTAATTTGGCCTGCAGAGCCTTTAATAATGACATAAAATCCCAAACGGCATAAACGTGATTTTCTAAAAAGCAGTTCAAGTCCTCGATAGATTTTACCTTATTATACAAAGAATGCTGTAATAACAGCTCTTTTTGCGGTTGAATTTTACGGTTTATGGTTGCAATATTCATATTCTAATTTTTTTATAAAAATATAAAAGCTTCTTGTTTCCAAGAAGCTTTTACTATCGATTTTATGAATAGTTTAATAGATGTTTATCGTTATTTGAAAGCTGGAATTCCCGTAATATCCATTCCTGTAATCAACAAATGAATATCGTGTGTCCCTTCATAAGTAATTACAGATTCTAAATTCATCATATGACGCATAATTGAATATTCGCCAGTAATTCCCATTCCACCTAGCATTTGTCTTGCTTCACGGGCAATATGAATCGCCATATCGACATTATTTCTTTTTGCCATCGAGATTTGTGCAGTGGTGGCTTTTCCTTCGTTTCTCAAAACTCCCAATCGCCAAGTTAGTAATTGTGCTTTGGTAATTTCGGTAATCATTTCAGCCAATTTTTTCTGTTGTAATTGAGTTCCTGCAATAGGTTTGTCAAATTGGATTCTTTCTTTGGCATAACGCAAAGCAGTGTCATAACAATCCATCGCTGCTCCAATAGCTCCCCAAGCTATTCCAAAACGTGCAGAATCCAAGCATCCAAGCGGAGCACCAAGTCCTGATTTGTTTGGCAATAAATTTTCTTTAGGAACTTTTACATTATCAAAAATCAATTCTCCTGTTGCCGAGGCTCGAAGTGACCATTTGTTATGTGTTTCGGGTGTTGTAAAACCTGGCATTCCGCGTTCTACAATCAATCCGTGAATTCTACCTTCTTCGTTTTTTGCCCAAACGATGGCAATATCGGCAAAAGGCGCATTCGAAATCCACATTTTGGCACCATTCAATAAATAGTGGTCACCCATATCCTTGAAATTGGTGATCATACTTCCTGGGTCTGAACCGTAATTGGGTTCGGTCAAGCCAAAGCAACCCATAAACTCCCCAGAAGCCAGTTTCGGTAAATATTTCATTCGTTGTTCCTCATTTCCGTATTTCCAAATAGGATACATTACCAACGACGATTGAACAGAAGCTGTCGAACGAACTCCAGAATCACCTCTTTCAATTTCCTGCATAATCAAACCATACGAAATATGATCCAAACCAGCACCGCCATATTCTTCTGGAATATAAGGGCCGAAAGCACCAATATCTGCCAAACCTTTGATTATTTGTTTAGGAAATTCAGCTCTTTGAGCGTACTCTTCGATTATTGGTGAAACTTCTCTTTTTACCCATTCACGTGCTGAATCACGTACTAATTTATGTTCGTCCGTAAACAATTCGTCAAGGTTGTAATAATCTGGTGATTGAAATAAGTCTGGTTTCATAATTTAGTCATTGCGAGGCATGAAGCAATCTCTTTAATATTATTAGTATGTGCAAATCTACATAAAGAAATATAACAAAACAAAGTCGAAATGTTATATTTATCTAAATACAAAAAATGACATCAAAATCAAAATATTGAATTTAAAAGGCGGTTACATCTTCAAATAGAAATCTTTAGTCAATTCGATATATTCTGGAGTATAAAGATGTCTTGCGGTTTCGATGATTAGCTCATCGAGAGTAAAAGTGGTAGTTTTTATTCGGCTAAAAGCCAATAAACTACGTTTAATTTCGGAATTTAGAGTTCCTCTAACGCGAGTAATTTTTAAGGGAAATAGTTCGTATGCTGCGGCAAGAGCTAAAAAATTTGACTCTTCTTTAAAAGGAATAATAACAGAAAAAATCCCGTTTTCAGAAAGCAACAAAGCGGCTGCTTCAATCAAATCTTCAAAAGGCATAGCATCTTGAAAACGCGCCAAGTCTCTTTGTTTGTTATTGGATTTGTAATCTTCGTTATAAAAAGGAGGATTGGAAATAATTAAATCATATTCGTCTTCAGGTTCTTCGACAAATTCGTCCAAGCCAGCGTGAAAACAAAACAAGCGATCATTCCAGGGAGAATTTTCAAAATTATCTGTGGCTTGTTCATAAGCTTCTTCGTCAATTTCTAAAGCATCGATTTGCTCTGCAGCACTTCTTTGAGCCAACATCAAAGCAATAATTCCAGTTCCGGTTCCTATGTCTAAAATACTGTAGGGATTGTTGTCAACTGGAGTCCAAGCGCCAAGCAAAACTCCGTCAGTACCAATTTTCATTGCCGTTCGCTCTTGTTTAACAGAAAATTGTTTGAATTGGAATTTGGACATAAAGATTTCAGATTGAAGATTAATGATTTTTGATTGCAGATTTACTAATAACCAAATAAACAAATAATCGATAAAACCTTTTACAAATACATTTCAATCAAGCCTTCCGGCAAATCCATAATGACTTTTTTGTTTTCCCTGTCAATTTTTATAAGGAAATGATCAATCATTGGAATAAGAATTTCCACTTCTCCGTTCAAGACTTCGAATAATGGCTGTGCTGTTGAATCATTTATGGATTGAATTTTTCCAACAACACCAAGGCGTTTGTCTTCGACTTCAAAACCTATTACTTCGTGAAAGTAGAATTTATTACCAGTAAGTTTGGGTAACATTTTCAATGGAAGGTATAAATCGTTGCCTAATAAAGCATCTGCTTCTGCTTCGGTATTCAAATCTTCAAAACGAATTCTGAGGAAATCGTTTTTGTGTAATGAACTACTTTCAATAAAAAAAGGAACCAAGTGTTTGTTGCATTCAACAAACACTGATTCCAAGTTTTCGTATAACTCAGGTTCGTCCGTATCTAAATAGGCAAGAACTTCCCCTTTGAAACTAAATTTTTTTGCGATTTTACCTAAATAGAAACAATCTTCTTTACGCATCCTCGCTTGAAAATTAGGCTTCTTTTGTTTCGTTATTTTCTTCTGCAGCAGGAGTTTCTTCAACTTCAACTTCAGCAACTGGAGCTTCTTCAACTGCAACTTCAGCAACAGGAATTTCTTCAACTGCAACTTCTTCGACAACAGCTTCAACTTCTGGAGTTTCTTCAACTGCAACTTCAGCAACTGGAATTTCCTCTTCTGCAACTTCTTCAGCAGCAGCTTCAACTTCAACTTCAGCAACTTCTTCTTCAACAGCAGGAGTAGCAGCAGCAATTGCATCTGCTTCAGCTTGTGCAGCAGAAGCTAAACGTTTTGCGTTTACAGCTTGTTCTGCTTTGAAAGCTTTGGCTTTAGCATCAGCTTGCGCTTTTGTCAAACCTTCTTTTTTAGAATCTACTTTTCCTGATTTTGCTTCTAACCATTCAGCTAATTTTGCATCAGCCTGTTCTTGAGTTAAAGCTCCTTTACGGATACCGCCATCAAGGTGATGTTTCAATAAAGCTCCTTTGTAAGAAAGAATAGCTTTAGCTGTTTCAGTAGGTTGAGCACCATTGTGCAACCATTTTACTGCGCTATCAAGATCTAAATCGATAGTTGCAGGATTTGTGTTTGGATTGTAAGTACCAATTTTTTCTAGGTATTTACCGTCTCTTTTTGAGCGAGCATCAGCTGCTACAACCCAGTAAAAAGGTTTTCCTTTTTTACCGTGTCTTTGTAATCTAATTTTTACTGACATAATCTTATGATTAAATTTTGAGGTACTCGACCTCGATTAATTAAGGGTGCAAAGATACATTTTTTATCGATAAATACTAATTCGATTTGTATTTTAATGAATGACACTGTATTATGTCGATTATCTATGTAAATTTTCGTTTCTATTTCATTTTTTAAATCAAAATAATATACTTTTGTTTGGATTAACAGCTCAAATTATGAAATGAGCATAGCTAATTCCATTTTCAAATAAAAATCAAACAGTATCTTCTAATGAAAAAACAGCTTCTATTTATATTCTTATTATTTGCTTTTATTTCTTGTACCGATGATGTTAAGTTTAATTCTCCTAGTTTTGAAGGTAGAAAAGATAATGTTTTTTGGAGAGCTGTAGATTCTAGAGCTATACTTGCATCAAATGGTTCTTTGAGTATCGAAGCCTTTACCAGAAATGAAAAAGTTACTTTAAAAACTACTTCTACATTACCCCAGACCTATATATTAGGAACAGGTACTGCTATAATTGCCACTTATGATTTAAGAGAAGCCAGTGGCACAGTCACTTTTTCGACTGGAACAGGAATTGGAAATGGAGAAATAATTATAGAAGAATATGATGCAGTGAATAAAACTGTTACAGGAACTTTTAAATTTAATGCAGAGAACATCTTAAATAATCCTCTGGCTGGACCGATTTTGAATTTTCAATACGGTACGTTTTATAAAGTACCTGTAACTCCTTAAACTTTATAAAAAACTATTGTAATCTGGCTTTTAGAATATAATTTTAATTTTTCACAATAATATAAACTATAAATTAGCTTATATATAGTAGATTAGAGAAAAATAAGATTACATTTGTACCAATTATTATAAATAAGTACATATGAATATTTTTGTTGGAAGCCTTCCGTTCAGTATTGAGGAAGCAGATTTAAGAGAGTCTTTCGAGGCTTATGGTGCAGTTGATTCTGTAAAAATTATTACTGATAAATTTACTGGAAGAAGTAAAGGATTCGGTTTTGTCGAAATGTCAAATGATGACGAAGCTCAAAAAGCAATTGATGAGTTAAACGGAGCGACTGTTCAAGGTCGTGCCATTGTAGTGAATAAGTCTGAGCCAAAACCAGAAGGCGAAAGAAGAAGTTTTAATAAC
>CALPPA020000032.1 GCA_943325355.2 Klebsiella pneumoniae
CAAATTCAAGAAGAGTGGAAAGAAATAGGCCATGTACCAAGAAAATATTCAGATAAAATATGGACAGAGTTCAAGGAAGCTTGCAACCATTATTTTGATAAATTAAAAGAACAAAAAAACGAGGAAAACACTGAAGAAGTAGAAGCGTTTGATAAAAAGAAAGCCTATTTAGAAACCCTTAGAGAATTCCAGTTGATTGGTGATCATAAATCAGATTTGGATGCTATAAAGTTACATATCGAAACCTGGAAAAGCTTTGGTAGAGTTCCTTTTGCGAGAAGACATATCGAAGGAAAGTTTAACAAAGTGCTGGACGCACTGTTCGATAAATTGAGTTTGAGCAAGAAAGATTCTGAAATGATGCGTTTCACTAATAGAATGGATCATTTATCAGAGAACAACGATACCAGAAAATTAGAAGGTGAGAAAATATTCTTAATGCGTAAAATAGAAGAAATCAAGAATGAAATATTTCAATTGGAAAATAACATCCAGTTTTTTACCAATACAAGAAATGCAAAAAAAGAAAATTCAATAGTGCTTGAAGTGCGTAAAAACATTGAAAAACACAAAGAGGAGATGGAGATTCAAAAAGATAAACTAAAACAATTGAGAAGTTTAAATCAAGCTTAAATCATTGAATATGTTAATCATACACCTCGTTCGAATAAATCAGAACGAGGTTTTTTTATGTCAAAAATAGAATATGATAATTATCATTTTAAATTAAACGTAGACGTACTATTTTTGATTAGAAATTAATACCTTCTCTATGAATAATTCAATACTTCAAAAATACAATGTTCCGGGTCCAAGATATACGAGCTACCCTACCGTTCCGTATTGGGAAGAAATTGATTTTACTTATGAAATCTGGATTGAGACCCTAAAAAGATCCTTTTTAGAAAGTAATTTGAAGGAAGGATTAAGCCTTTATATACATCTCCCTTTTTGCGAGAGTATGTGTACTTTTTGTGGTTGCAACAAGCGTATTACTAAAAACCACGATGTAGAGAATCCATACATTGAAGCAGTTCTGAAAGAATGGGCTATATATTGTAATATTCTTGAAGAAAAACCCATTATAAAAGAAATTCACTTAGGCGGAGGAACACCTACATTTTTCTCCACAAAAAATCTTGAGGATTTAATTGAAGGCATCTTTTGCTATGCCGAAAAAGCAAAAGATCACGAGTTCAGCTTTGAAGGTCATCCTAATAACACCACTCGTGCCCATTTGCAAAAATTATATGATTTAGGGTTCAGAAGGGTAAGTTTTGGCGTGCAAGATTATTCTGAAAAAGTACAGAAAGCCATTCATCGTGAGCAACCTTTTCACAATGTAGCGAAAGTAACTTTTTGGGCAAAGGAAATTGGTTATACATCCATAGGGCATGATATAATTTTTGGATTACCCTTTCAACAAGTTGAAGATGTTATTGATACTATTGAGAAAACACATTCACTACAACCCGATAGATTAGCTTTCTATAGTTATGCTCATGTGCCGTGGATAAAGGGTAATGGGCAACGTGGCTTTAATGATGAGGATATCCCAAAGGATGAAGAGAAACGAATGTTGTATGAAGTGGGAAAAGAATTGTTATATGAAAATGATTACTATGAAATAGGAATGGACCATTTTGCATTAAAAACTGATAGTTTATATGAATCTTTCAAAAACGGGAAATTACACCGTAATTTCATGGGGTATAGCTCTTCTAAAACGCAACTTATGATTGGTTTGGGAGTTTCTTCTATAAGCGATAGTTGGTATAGTTTTGCCCAAAACGTAAAGGATTTAGAATCTTATTATAAAATTTTAGAATCCGACAAATTGCCGATTTTTAGAGGTCATTTATTGACACCTGAAGATCTTATTATCAGAAAACACATTTTAAATATTATGTGCCAATTTGAAACTTCATGGGAAGACCCGTCTAATTTTACTGATGAAATTCCAGAAATTTTAATCCAACTGAAAGAAATGAAAAAAGATGGATTGGTGATTATTAAATCAAATGGCATTTTAGTCACTGATGCAGGAAAACCATTTATACGAAATATTTGTATGGCTTTTGACTTGCGTTTAAAAAGAAAAACACCGGAAACACAATTATTTTCGATGACAATATAAAGCCACATTATATTTAAAAAAAATCATCCGCCGCGGCGGATGATTTTTTTGTTTTTATCCTTTTAGTATATGATAAATTTCGTCTTTTAAATGTAGAAGTCTAACTTTCAACTCCTTTAAATATTCATCAGTAGTTATTACTTCTTCGGTTTTGATAGAGAATACTTCACTTTTAGTTTTATGGTATTCATCAAATAATTCACTAAAATAAACATTCTCTGTTTTTAGTTGTACAATTTTTTCCTGGTATTCAGGAAATACGTGTAGTAGATCATGGTTTTCCATATTTATAATAGATTTAATTAATATTAATGACAATTAGGAGTTGGTTGTACAAACAAACTCATATCAGATGGGGATATATAAGGTATCCCTAATCCTAACCCCCTAAAGATAAACAAAATTCCAATAATAATTGCAACAAAAGGAATGACTTTTTGAATTTTATTTCGAATGGGAATTGTTAAAAACGAATTGAGATACACTACGCTACTCATCATAGGAACTGTTCCTAGTCCAAACAAAATCATATACAACACCCCAAAACTTTCACTTTGCATAGCAATGGCTCCAAACAAGGCAACGTAAACCATACCGCAAGGCAAAAACCCATTCAGCAAACCAATGGTAAATAATGATTTGTAACTCTTATTTTTAAATTGTTTTCCTAAAGACGTCTTTATTTTAGAAATGAATATAAAAACAGGTTTCGAAAAATTGTATCGTGCTACCACTCGCTCCGGAATTAAAATAACAACTATCATTAAAACACCAATAAAGATAGACAATTTTTGTTGAATTCCAGCAAGAAATAATCCCTTTCCAAGTAAACCAAAAACTAAACCAATCACAGCATAAGCCGACAACCGCCCTAAATGATAGGTAATGATTTGAACAACTTTCTTAGTTTGATTTGTTCGGTCTACAGGCAACATCAAGGCTATTGGACCACACATTCCTATGCAATGGAAACTACTGATTAAACCAAATAAAAAAGCCGTGTAAAGCATTGTCTAAGTTAGAAGGTTAAAGGTTTAGAGTTAAGCAAGAAATAAGTGTTAATACTTTAGTCTTAATACTCAATTCTTATTCAACATAAATTGTTTCTTTTGTAAGATATTTTTTTCCGTTGTATTGCCACTCCATATTAATATCCCATCGACCTCCTAATACTTTTTCTTTAGGCACATTCAAAGTAGAACCAGAAAGTAAAATTGGAATACTAAAATCAAATTTTTTGTTGGATGGTCTGTAAAAAGAAACTCTCCCTTTTATATTTTTTGTAACGTAATCTTCGGGGAAAACGATAGAAATTCCTTTACTAGTATTTGATATTAGAGGTTTCTGGACCAAATCTTGGGCATTTTGTATCCGAACCATTTCCTCTCCAAACTTTGCATCGTGTTTATAATATTCTTCGTAAACCAATTCGTTGTCGTACTTAGAATCAGATTGCACACTGAAAACAAAATATAAAATGAAACTTATAAATAATGCAAATGCAATTACAATTCCTGTTCCCCAATTAATTTTCATAATATCTTATTTGTTAAAGTATATAAAGTTAATCAAAACTTCTAGGACTTAAAAAATTTGTCCCGCTGGTTTCTATTAATTTATTTCCATCATAAACTTCTATCTCCAATTTTGTTTTGTCGCTTTCCAATAAAAATTGGTTGATTTCAATAAACAAAGTACCGCTTTTCATTCCTTGTCTTGGTACTTTTAAATCCTGCTCTCCTACTACTTTTAGAGTTCCTTTGATTCCTGCTAGTTTAAAATGAATATCATTAAAATCATTGTTGGTTTTATTGATAATTTTAAACGTATAAATATTACTGATATTATCTCCCTTATGTTGGAATAATTGACCTGGAAGTCTTAAAATAACAGCCTCTACTTCAGTTCGCAAAAACAATAATCCAATTAAAACACCAACTAAAATAAATAATACAGCACTGTATCCTTTCATTCTGGCTGTGAATTTGAACTTGGCATTTTTCTCGATTTCATCTTCAGACGCATATCGGATTAAACCCTTTGGCAAACCAACTCCCTCCATAATGGTATCACATTCGTCTATACAAGCTGTACAATTTATACATTCGAGTTGGGTTCCGTTACGGATATCAATTCCTGTTGGGCAAACATGTACACATTGTTTACAATCAATACAATCGCCTTTACCTGTGGTTGCTCTATCCTCTTGATTGTTGAATTTGGCTCTACCTGTTTCTTTTTCGCCACGAACAAAATCATAGGCAACATTGATAGATTTATCATCTAATAACACGCCTTGTAATCTTCCGTATGGACAAGCTATAATGCAAACTTGCTCTCTAAACCAAGCAAAAATAAAATAGAAAACTCCAGTAAAAATAAATAATGAAATTAAAGTACTCAAATGATTTTTTGGTCCTTCTTTAATCATTTTTAGTAGTTCATCACTGCTAATCAAGTAGGCAAGAAAAACATTGGCAATAAAAAAAGAAATAATTAAAAAAACAATCCATTTCAGGCCTTTCTTCTTAATTTTTTCGGCATTCCATTCTTGTTTTTCCAAACGAATTTGAGCTCCACGATCGCCTTCAATCCAGTATTCAATTCTGCGGAAAACCATTTCTAGAAATATAGTTTGTGGACAAACCCACCCGCAAAATATCCGCCCAAAAATTACCGTGAAAAGGATGACGAAAACTACACCAACAATCATAAAAATTACAAATAAGTAAAAATCTTGTGGCCAAAAAGGAAATCCGAAAATATTAAATCTTCTTTCCAAAACGTTAAACATCATAAACTGATTGCCATTAATCTTTATAAAAGGATTCGCAATCAGGATAAGTAATAAAAAATAGCTGACCCACTTTCTATAATCATAAAATCGGCCGGATGGTTTTTTAGGAAAAATGAACCTTCTATGTCCTTCATCATCAATCGTTCCTATAGTATCTCTAAAAGTTTCGTCTGGTAATTTTGACATTGTTATAATTTGAAATTTAAAAGTATAAAATTAGAGTTTTGAATTCATTTGATTTGATACTTATGTTACATTACTTTAAAAAGAATTGATTTAATTTTTAAAAAAACTGATCATGATATAATACACAATCATACTTATAAAAAATATCTATTCACTCAAAGTCAAATTGTATTTCTAAAGGATTAAACAAAAAACAAATCCTGAAATAATTCAGGATCTGTAAGCATAATACTTGTAGTTTATTATTTTATAAAATAATTATTTTTTTACTTTTGTAGTATCTGTTACTACTGCTTTAGCAGCATCAGTTTTAGGAGCGGTTGGATCAATCCAAATTTCACCTTCTGGCGCTTTAGGATCTTTAGGATTACTTCCTTTTAATGATAATACATAGCTAGCTACTTCTTGCATCTGTTTTGGTTTCAAAGTTCCTTTCCAAGAAATCATTCCTTTTCCATCACGTCCGCCATTTACAAGAGTGTGAAAAACATTTTTAATTCCACCTCCTAAAATCCATTGGTCATCAGTTAAGTTTGGCCCAATTTGCCCCCCAGCATCTGGTCTGTGGCAAGCAACGCAATTAGCTGTATAAATGGCTTTTCCGGCGACTAAAGCAGCTGCGTCTGTTAGTAAAGTAACCGAATTTTCATCCATTAAATCTGGAGCTGTTTTTTTGTATTCAGCAATGTCAATTTGGGCTTGAGCCATTTCTTTTTTTAATTCCATTTCTTGATTATCTGCTCCCATTATTTCAAAACGAACCAAATATACTGCGGCAAAAATGATACAAGCATAGAATAAGTAAACCCACCAAGGTGGTAAACTGTTGTCTAATTCCTTAATTCCATCATAATCGTGGTCGAGTAATAATTGTCCTTCATCATCATTAGTTTTTGGTTTAATTAGGAAATTAACTGCACTTTTGTATATCGCGCTATCCTTGAAACCTAAATTATTTACTTCTTCTAATTTGGCTTTTTGTTCTTCAGTCAGCAAGTGATAAGTAATGGTATCAACTGCATTAACTGTAATTTCTATCGCTATCAGCAGAAAAAGAAATACTAATAAAAACAGAGAAACCATAGGGAATTTAATAAAAGCTGGTTGGTCTCCAGAATCAATGAAATATTCCATTGCAGCAAAAACAGCAAAGAAAATAACAAGAACTCTTAAGTATGGTGGGATTAATTTTTTCATTTTATATCTATTTTTGAAAATTAAATTGTTTGATCGTCGTTTAATGGAATTTGGCTCAATTCGTCAATTTTTTCTTTCTTGTATGAAAAAACCCAAATCCCAAGTCCCACAAAAAAGGCAAAGAAAATTAATAACGATAGTGTTGGATATACCGCAACTCCTGCGATAGTTTCCATATTGTGTTTTATTTGTTCGAACATAACTACTATTGTTTTACTTTAATATCAGTTCCCAATCGTTGAATATATGCGATTAACGCAACTATTTCTCTTTCGTTCATTGGAACAAATTTTTCTCCTCTAACTTCGGCTTTTTTCTTACTGTTGTCATAACTTTTCACAAAGTCAGGATCACCTTTTAAGTTTTCTTCAATCTTAACCGCTTGGGTTCTCAAATCCTTTTCGGCATTTGCAATTTGAGCATCCGTGTAAGGAACACCCAAAGTTACCATAACTTCCATTTTCTTTTGAAGTAAAGAATTGTCCATTGCTTCATTGTCGAACAACCATTTATATCCTGGCATAATTGAACCCGCAGATATACTTTGTGGATTCCAGAAGTGATTGAAATGCCAGTTGTCGTTATATTTTCCACCTTCTCTCAACAAATCAGGACCTGTACGTTTTGAACCCCAAAGGAATGGGTGATCGTATACAAACTCTCCAGCTTTAGATTGAGGTCCATAACGTTCTACTTCACTACGGAAAGGACGAACCATTTGAGAGTGACAACCCACACATCCTTCACGAATGTATAAATCACGACCTTGTAATTCTAATGGTGAATAAGGTTTTACGCTGGCAATTGTTGGAATATTAGACTTAACCATAATTGTTGGTACAATTTGAACAATTCCACCAATAAGAATAGCGATTACAGCAAAAATTGTTAATTGGATTGGTTTTCTTTCTAACCAAGCGTGGTATTTTTCGCCTTTAATTCTTCCTGCACTAATTTTTTGCAATTCAGGCGCTTCTGCTAATTCATCTTCAATTGTTGAACCTGCTCTAACAGTTTGAATGATGTTATAAACTAACACTAACATTCCTGTAAGATATAAAGTTCCGCCAATAGCTCTCATCCAATACATTGGCATAATTTGAGTTACCGTTTCAAGGAAATTACCATAAGTTAAGGTTCCATCAGGATTAAATTGTTTCCACATTGAAGCTTGAGTAAATCCTGCAACATACATTGGCAATGCATAAAGAATAATTCCTAAAGTCCCAATCCAAAAATGGAAATTGGCCAGTTTAGTAGAATATAGTGTAGTTTTAGTCATTCTTGGTATCAACCAATAAATAATACCAAATGCCATAAATCCGTTCCAAGCTAATGCTCCAACGTGAACGTGGGCAATAATCCAATCCGTGAAATGCGCAATGGCGTTTACATTTTTAAGAGACAACATAGGTCCTTCAAATGTGGCCATTCCGTAACCTGTAATCGCAACTACAAAGAATTTAAGTACTGGTTCCTGACGTACTTTATCCCAAACTCCTCTCAAAGTCAGCAACCCGTTTATCATTCCTCCCCAAGATGGAGCAATCAACATAATGGAGAAAACTACTCCTAAATTTTGAGCCCAGTTAGGCAAAGCGGAATATAATAAATGGTGTGGGCCAGCCCAAATGTATAAAAATATCAATGACCAGAAGTGAACAATAGACAATCTATAGGAATAAACAGGACGATTAGCCACCTTTGGAACAAAGTAATACATCAATCCAAGAAACGGAGTAGTCAAGAAAAACGCAACCGCATTATGACCGTACCACCATTGAACTAATGCATCCTGAACTCCAGCATAAACGGAATAACTTTTCAATCCGCTCACTGGCAATGCCAAACTATTGAAAATATGCAATACAGCAACCGTTACAAATGTGGCGATGTAAAACCAAATCGCTACATATAAATGTCGCTCTCTTCGTTTTATAATTGTCCCAATCATATTGACCCCAAAAGCTACCCAAATTAATGCAATGGCAATATCAATTGGCCACTCTAATTCGGCATATTCTTTAGATGTGCTGTAGCCTAATGGTAATGAAATTGCCGCAGCTACAATGATTAATTGCCAACCCCAAAAGTTTAAGTTGCTTAAAAAGTCACTAAACATTCTGGCTTTTAATAATCGCTGTAATGAATAATAAATTCCGGCAAACATTGCGTTACCAACAAAGGCAAAAATTACTGCATTAGTATGTAAAGGTCTCAACCTACCAAAACTCAACCACGAAATTCCGTCAGTCAAATTTGGAAAAAGAAACATCAAGGCTAGAATAAGCCCTACTAACATTCCCACAACACCAAAAACGATGGTCGCGTAAATGAATTTCTTTACAATTTTGTTGTCATAATAAAACTGTTGCATTTCCATAAATTGTTATTTGTTATTTGGTTTATAAGATAAAGGTTTAATTTGTTTGTAAGATATCATAAAGTTTTGGGGTTCTCTGCTTTAGAATTTTCGACTTTAGGTTGAATTAATTCATCGTCAAAAAGCATTCTGACAGAGGGAGTATAATCATCATCGTATTGCCCTTTCTTTACTGCCATAATAAAAGCAATAAAAAAGACTATAGCAACAAGTATACTGATGGAAATAAGTAAATATATGACACTCATAAAATAAAATTACGTGAACAAAAATACTTTATTGTCTTTTCTCTAAATATGACATTTATCATATTTAAATTATTTGTTAAATATAACCAATAAAAAATAGACCTATTTCACTTTAATGTTCTGGCGTAAAAATTACTCATAATGGTCACAAAACTGACAATCGTAACTGTGCTCAAAGGCATTATGATGGCTGCCACCAAAGGCTGTAGATTTCCAGTAATGGCAAAGGACAATCCTACAACATTATACAATAATGATAATGCAAAACTCATTTTGATTGTTGTAATGGCTTTTTTAGACAATTTCAAAAAATAGTCCATTCTTTTAAACTCGTCAGCATCGAGAATAGCATCACAAGCCGGGGAAAAAACATTTACGTTTTCTGATATGGAAATTCCAATGTTGCTTTGTGCCAAAGCTCCTGCATCATTGAGTCCATCACCTACCATCATTACGTTTTTACCTTGTTGTTGCAGGTTTTTGATAAATTCCAGTTTTTGTTCAGGTTTTTGATTGAAGACTAATTCAGTTTCTTTTGGTAAAATACTTTCCAAAGTAGCTTTTTCCCCTTCATTATCCCCAGACAAAACCTTGATTTGATACTTGTGACTTAATTTCTCGAAAAGTTCTGCCAAACCTTCCCTGTATTGATTATTGAAAATGTAATTTCCAAAATAAACTTGATTGATTTTGATATGAACTGAAGTTTGTTGAATACTATTTTCTTCCGGTTTTTCAATAAAAGTAGCTGATCCTATTTGAATTTGATTTCCATCAATCTCAGCTAGTATTCCTTTTCCAGTGATTTCCTCAAAATTATTGACTTTATATCGTTTGCCTTCCGGTAAAAAATCATACAACATTCTGCTCAAGGGATGATTTGAAGCACGAAGGACGTTTTTTAACAAAATCAAATTTTCCTCAGAAAGCACCTTTCCTTCATAAGAAATATTTGATTTCTTATTGGTGGTAATCGTTCCTGTTTTATCGAAAACTATGGTGTCAACTTTAGCCAATTGTTCGATAACTAAAGCATTTTTTAGATAGAATTTCTTTTTCCCTAAAATCCGCAGGACATTACCCATCGTAAAAGGCGCGGTCAATGCCAATGCACAAGGACAAGCTACAATTAATACTGCCGTAAAAACATTGAAAGCAATATTGGCATCAATAAAAATCCAATACCCAAAACCCGCAAAAGCAATCAATAAGAGTATTGGCGTGAAATAACGGCTAATGGTATCGGTAATGGATTTGTGTTTTTGCTCTACATCTTTCTGGAAAACGTCATTGCTCCACAGCTGTGTCAAATAGCTTTGGGAAACCGAATGCAAGACTTCCATTTCGATAACTTTACCCATTTGTTTTCCGCCAGCAAAAACTTTATCTCCCGATTTTTTGGTAATAGGGATTGCTTCTCCAGTTACAAAACTATAATCAATTTCGGCTTTTTCGGAAATTAAAATTCCGTCAACAGGAATCAATTCTTGGTTTCTAATCAATAATCGATTCCCCTTTTCGATATCATAAACTGGAACGCTTTCTTCAGAAGTGTCTGAGTTGATTCTGGTGATTGCTATTGGAAAATAAGATTTAAAATCCCTTTCGAAACTCAAGAAACTATAGGTTTTAATTTGGAACATTTTACCTAAAAGCATAAAGAAAATCAATCCTGTCAAGCTGTCGAAAAATCCAGAACCATAATCCATTATAATATCAAAAGTGCTTCGGATAAAGAAAATTATTATTCCCAAAGCAATTGGAATATCAATATTCAACATTCCAGATTTGATGCTTTTGTAAGCCGAAATATAGTATCCGCTTGCCGAATACAAAAAAGAAGGTAAAGACAAAGCGAATATTAGCCATCTGAAAAACGGTCGGTAATTATCTAACCAATATTCTTTGACCTCAAAATATTCTGGAAAAGAAAGCAACATAATATTACCAAAACAAAAGAAAGCCAAGCCCAATTTATAAGTCAAACTTCTATCGACATTGTTTTTCCCAGTTTCGTAATTTTCTAAACTAATGTAGGGTTCGTAACCAATAGAACTCAATAAATGAACAATGATTTTGAGTGAAACCATTTCAGGATTGTAGGTAATTCGGACTTTCTTTTCGGGGAAATTAACCTGCGAAGTGCTGATTCCTTTTTGTAAGCGTTGGAGGTTTTCGAGAATCCAAATACAAGAACTACAGTGAATATGAGGAATACTTAGTGAAACAATGGCTGTTTTATCTTCTTGAAAATCCAACAGCTTGGCAACAATTCCTTCGTTGTCTAGAAAATCATATTTACCTTTTATATCCTGTGGTGTTGCTCCAGGAGATTTTTCGAAATCATAATAACAAGACATATCGTTAAGACTGAATATTTCGTAAACAGTTTTGCAACCGTTGCAACAAAATAGTTTATCATCAAAAAAAAATTGCTCTTTTTCTATGATTTCCAATCCACAATGAAAGCAGTTTTGCACTTTTATATTTTTTTTAATTTTACAAAAACAAATGTACTAAGAGAGCAAATTAATAATATGATAATTATCATATTATTTTGTAGATTTGCCTAAACTCGATTAATTTTTTTCTTTTATGGGTAAATGTGAACAATGTATAGTTAGAGAACTCAGCTCCTTAAAAGCACTCAACAAAGGCGAACTGTTAAGACTTGCTGAATGTAAAACTTCACATACTATCAAAAAAGGAGAACACATTTTTGAAGAAGGAGATACAGTGAATGGTATTTATTGTATTACAGTAGGTGTTTGCAAACTATCAAAATTAAGTGCTAACGGGAAAGATCAAATAGTAAAATTAGTTAAAGCTGGAGAATTACTTGGCCAAAGAACTATTATTAGCGAAGAACCCGCTAATTTAAGTGCTGTTGCTCTTGAAGATATGGAAGTTTGTTTTATTCCAAAAAGTGAAGTATTAAATATGTTTGACCAAAACAACCAATTTTCTAGGAATGTAATGAAGACTATCTGCGGAGACTTGAAGGAGACAAGTGATCATTTGGTTTCTATTTCTCAAAAAACAGTTAAAGAAAGATTAGCAGAAACTTTAATTTATCTAGAAGAAAATTTTGGTAAAAACACAGATGGCTCTTTACGTATTCAGCTTACTCGTGAAGAACTAGCTGGCATGATTGGAACTGCTACAGAAAGTTGTATTCGTTTATTATCTGATTTTAATAAATTAGGGCTGATTGAATTAATAGGAAAAAAAATAGTAATTAAAGATATTGGCAAACTGAGGCGAATTGCTGATTAAGATCCACATAACTACCGAA
>CALPPA020000033.1 GCA_943325355.2 Klebsiella pneumoniae
CTCCGTGAACCAAAAATACTTTTTCAGGTTTGTTTTCCAACTCAGAAAGCCAATTCAGCAAATCTTTTTGGTCGCCATGAGCAGACAAACTTTCAATTTCGAGGATATTGGCCTTTACTTGGTATATTTTTCCGTAAATTTTAATTTCTTGGTAGCCTTCCAATAACTTTCTTCCTCGCGTTCCTTCGGCTTGATAGCCAATGATGATTATGGTGGTTTCTGGCAAACCGATATACTGTTCTAAATAACTCAAAACTCGCCCGCCCGTAATCATTCCGCTTGCCGCAATTACGACTTTGGGTTCTTTGTTGTAAATCGTTTCGATAGTTTCCTGATAATCGGAATTCATAGTAAACATTTGGCACATTGCTAGATAATCTTCTGGGGGTAATTTGTGCCATTTTCTATTGTTTTCGAAAATATCAAGCACTTTAATCCCCATTGGCGTATCAATTATGTACGGAATATTGGGGATTTTACCTTCTGTTTTTAACTGCCACAACAAATACATTACGGTTTGCGCTCGTTCTACAGCAAAACTCGGAATTATAACAGTTCCTCCTTTTTGAACCGTGTTATTGATGTACATTTCTAGTTCTGCTTTACTATCAGTTTCAGGATGAAGTCTATTACCGTAGGTGCTTTCTAAGAAAATAAAATCCGCTTTTTTAGGTTTTGTGGGAGGATACATCAATACATCATCATCTTGACCAATATCTCCCGAAAAAACTAAAACTTTATTTTCTAAATTCAATTCGATGCTACAAGCTCCCAAAATATGTCCAGCATTGGTAAAAACTGCAGAAATCTCTGCATCCAAAGGGATTTCTTCATTGGGTTTTATCACTCTGAAATGCGGAAAAACGGCTTCGGCTTGATTGACGGTATAAAGTGGTTCGGCAATTTCGTGTTTAGAATAATGTTCTTTATTCGCCTTACTGGCTTCTTCTTCTTGAATTTTTGCACTATCCAAAAGAATCAATTTGGCAATGTCTTTGGTTGGACTCGTACAATAAATTTTGCCTTTAAATCCCTGATCTACCAATCTTGGCAACCAACCACAATGGTCCAAATGTCCGTGGGTCAATAACACAAAATCTATGGCCGATGGAAGTATTGGCAAAGGTTGCCAGTTGAGTTCTCTTAAAGGTTTAATGCCTTGAAATTGTCCGCAATCTACTAAAATCCTGATGCCCTTACTTTCGATTAAAGTTTTTGAACCTGTAACGGTTCCGGCTCCGCCAATGAATTTGATTTTCATAATGTCATTGCGAGGAGTTGCGAGGCCCTTGGCAAAGCAATATCATCCTCTATTATTAAATTAATATTTTTAAATATATTCACATAATTCTGACGCCTCCTTCAAGACATTTTTTATCCGATTAGTACTTAATCCAATTTTTTCTAAACTTGCTGAATTATTTATTAATTCTTTGGCCAAAATTTTGTCCAGAATTAATAATTTATCTTTTTCTGCAATAGTTAAAGTAGTCAAACAGGTAACTGGATAAAGAAAGTTATCGTCATTTTTAGTTTTTAAATTATTGTTTTCAGGATAATTCCAACTTAATAAATTTAAACCAGAACAATTTGCAAAGGCAATTGCATCCAATGTAAACCGATTATTAGTAACAATCCAACAGTCCGAAATCAATTCTTTTCCAGAAAAAATGTTATATCTTTTATCATTCAAATCATTGAATCTAGACAAAATATACATTGGCACTTTTACATCTGAATTGGCTTCTTGTCCCATATGAAATTTACATTCGATCATCGAAACGATTTGGTCTTTTTTGACCAAAATATCAATTTCATGCGAAACGCATTTGCCTTGTAAAACCAAATTCGTTTGGGTTGTATAATGCTCAGCAGCAAAAAGGCGAGCAATGTATTTTTCGAAGAAAAAACCAGCTGGACCTAATAAACGAATGGCTTCCTTAAGATTATAACGAGCTGCATTGGAATTTGCTACTTTTTTCAACAAAGCAAAAGCCATTTTATAGATTTGTTTGGTCGAAATTCCTTCGTAAATATCTTTTTGAATCGTTTGCAAAATAGAATCAACAACTTCTTGATTTGCCCCTGATTTCAAGAGTGATTGTTTGAGTTTAATGGGATCAAAATCAACAATATCGCCAGAATATTTTACTATTTTCATTAGTTAGAGATTTAACAATCATTAAATCAAAAAGTCTAATAAAGATACGAAAAAAAGATTACTTGTTTTGATTTTGATAGTAAAATGCAGAAAGAAACAATAATAAAAAAATGGGCTGTATCAAAAATCGGCGTATATAAAATAAGGCCATTTTATTGTCGCCTCCTAAAAAAGAAAGTGTAAAAAAGAAGACAATAACTAGAATTACAAAAAGGATAAAGTACATTATCGAAGCAAATTTAACCCCTTGAATATCCTTAAAAAGCACAAAAATTATGGCTAAAGAAAATATTGAATTTAAAAAATATCTAAAGAATAATCCAATAAATAAATGAAGGTTATTGATCTCAGGCAATGGTAAATTATAGTAATCCGATTTGAAATAATTTAAAAACGGATCATAAAATAAACTGTCTTCATAGGCTCGTACAAGAGCCAAAAAGATTACAAACAACAGCGCCAATGCAATTCTTCCTTTATGGTTTAATAGTTTTTGTAGCATATTTTGAAAATTTATTTACCCAAATAATCCATAACAAGAAAACAACTCCGTAAATAAATAGTGGAAACAACACTCCGTGCAAAAAATGTTGCTGTTTTGGATAATAATACATCAAAACACATAAAAGTGCTATTCGTGATACGTTTAAAATATGGATGAGTAAACTTCCCCCTAATACATATAAAATTGTAGGTTTTATTTTTCCGGAAAATGCAACCACAAACGAAATAAACAAGATAATTACGCTTAACCCATTACAGCCCTCGATGATTCGAGCCATAGACCTTTGATTATAGTATATATTTATTGCAGATTCTTTTACATTTGGCGCAATACTAGCATCACAATTAAATAAAATCATCAGATCTTTTGTTTGTTCTGCCACTAATTCCGTAAAACTATCAACTTCAAATTGCCGAACATCATATTGGATCAAATAACTTTTATATACAAGAGTTAAAAGCAAATAAGTCAACAAAAATTTTCCTAAAAATACCAAGAATGGCTTATAAACAACAAAATATTTTTTCAAAATTGAATTTTTACAAATTTATATAAAATAAAACAATCCCATTTAAATACTTTTGCAAAAAAACAAGACTATGACTTTCGAAGAATTAAAACCAAAAGTAACCGAAATTACTATAAATACAAATCTAAATAGAGATGAAAAACTTTTAGCTGTTTGTCAACTTTTGAGCAATTCTATTTCCTATTACAATTGGGTAGGCTTTTATTTTGCCAACCACGAGACCAAAACATTGCACCTTGGCCCTTATGTGGGAGCTGAGACAGATCATACTGTGATCCCGTTCGGCAAGGGAATTTGTGGACAAGTGGCGGTTTCTAACAACAATTTCGTAGTTCCGGATGTGGCTGCTCAGGATAATTACATCGCTTGTAGTTTTACTGTAAAATCAGAAATTGTAGTTCCACTTTTTGTAAATGGAGAAAATATTGGTCAAATTGACATTGACAGTCATATAATTGACCCTTTTACAGATCAAGACGAACGGTTTTTGGAGTTTGTGAATGAACAAATTGCTATGTTGTTTTAAAAAAACAAAACGAACGTTATGTAATATCTACTAATTCAAGTATACTTGAATTAGTAGATATTTTTTATCTTAAAAAATACCAAATGAGTAGTTTAGATTTGATAAATCTTTAGTACATTTGTTTAATTTTTATATTGATATGTTAAACAAAATGCCGATTGCTCAAAAAAGCGACTTAGATGACATTGCTATTGATAGAATTATCGAAATGGCTTGGGAAGATCGCACACCATTTGATGCTATAAAATTTCAATTTGGGCTTTCAGAAGCAGATGTTAAGGCTTTGATGAAAAAAGAACTGAAGTTTAGCAGTTATAAACTATGGCGAAAACGAGTAGAAAATTGCAAAACAAAACATACTGCCAAGAGAAATGACGGGATTGATCGATTCAAATGTAAACTGCAGCGAGCTATTTCTAACAATAAAATATCAAAACGTTAAATTTATTCACCCTTGCTAAAGATGGAAAAAGAAAAACCGGATAACATTGTATATACTGCCGAAAAAGGGTATAACGCTAACATTTTGCCCTACGGAACAAGTGTTGGCGCTCCAGTAATTAAAGTAGACGACTTAGTTTCCTGGAAAAGTAGAGGAGTTCATACTGTAAACAAAGAGTTCGAAAACAAGTTTAATGAATTGAGACTTCAATATGAAAAACTAATGGAAGAGTTTGAATGGAATGAATTAGTTTATAGCTCAAAATTTTCATTTGAACCAGTCATCGGGGAAATATATCATTTATACAATGGCGAGGATGCCAGTCATTTTTTATCATTAATTGGTCCAACAGAATGGCAAAAGGAGCATATTGCCACTTTTAAACTCAATAGTGAAAAAAAATGGATCAAATTAGATGCAACAGAAAAGGTTTTTCAAACCCAAAAAACTTGGTAGATTGAGTTACTAAAAACCGTTCCTTACATTCTCTCAACGACTTCATTTTGAATAAAATAGCTATAAATATTGTTTGGTTCAAACGTGATTTGCGTTTTACAGATCACGAAGCGTTATTTTATGCGTCTCAACAAGACATACCTATACTATTAGTCTACTTTTTCGAACCATCAGTAATGCATTATGATGATTCAGATGTTAGGCATTGGCGTTTTATTTATGAATCTATTCAAGATTTACAAAGCAAACTAGACCCTCTGGATTCCAAATTATTCTTTTTCCACCAAGAAGTTCAACCTATATTTGAGGAATTATTGCAACAATTTGATGTGAAATCGGTTTACTCACACCAAGAAATTGGTAATAAAATAACCTATAATCGAGATGTTGCAATGCAAGATTTCTTCAAAAAGAACAAAGTGGAATGGAAGGAATTTCAAATGCATGGCGTAATTCGAAAACTAAAATCAAGAAAAGATTGGGACAAACGTTGGGAAAACGTGATGCGTGACAATCCTAAAATGATTACTATCGAAAAGCTCTCTATTGCAAATCTAAATCCAGATTTCTACGAAAAGAGTAAAGGAGCACCTTTACATATTGAAATTACAACACCTAATAAAAATTTTCAAACTGGTGGCGAAAACTTAGCCTGGAGATACCTCGATAGTTTTGTAAAAGAGCGCTATGTTAATTATAGTAGGCACATTTCGAAACCAGCTTTAAGCAGGAAAGGATGTAGCCGATTGTCGCCCTATTTAGCATACGGAAACATCAGTATGCGAGCGATTTATCAATACACAAATCAGCATTACGAAGCATCAAAAAACAAAAGAGCCATTCTCAACTTTGTTTCGCGCTTGCATTGGCATTGCCATTTTATGCAAAAATTTGAAGACGAATGTGAAATGGAATTTGAAAACGCAAACAGAGCTTATGATGCTTTGATAAAACCAAAAAATGAAAAGTATATTAAAGCGTGGCAAGAGGGAAAAACTGGAGTTCCAATAGTTGACGCTTGTATGCGATGTTTGGTTGCAACCGGATATATTAACTTCCGAATGCGTGCGATGGTCGTATCCTTTTTTACTTTTAATTTATGGCAAGATTGGCGCGAATTGCATTTCTTGGCAAGACAATTTTTAGATTACGAACCCGGGATTCATTATCCACAAATCCAAATGCAATCAGGGACAACTGGAATAAATACCATCCGAATATACAGCCCAATAAAAAACTCGGAAGAACACGATGCTGAGGGGGTTTTTATCAAACAATGGCTTCCAGAATTAGTCGAGATTCCCGTTTCATTATTACACGAACCTTGGAAAATGAATGATCTGGAACAAAAGTTTTATAATTGCGAAATTGGTAAAGATTATCCCTTCCCGATTGTAAATATTGACGAAACAAGAAAATACGCAAGTGATATTGTTTGGAGTTATCGCAAAAAAGACGAAGTGAAAGAAGAAGGCAAACGAATATTGAAAAAACACGTCTCCAATCCAAATTCTAAAAATAGAACTACAAAAACTAAAAAAACGACCTCATAGAATGGCAATATTTTTAAAAGCAAATTGGGAAAATATCATTATGGCGAACTACCAAATTGACCCTAAAATTCTAGAGCCTTTTTTGCCAAAAGGGGTAGAAATTGATTTATTCAACGGAAAAGCCTACATAAGTCTAGTGGGATTTATGTTCAAAAAAACAAAATTATTTAACATTCCAATTCCGTATTTGGGCACTTTTGAAGAAATAAATCTTCGCTTTTATGTTGTAAGAAAAGAAGGTAATCTGACAAAGCGCGGTGTTGTTTTTATAAACGAAACTATTCCGTACCCCATCGTGGCTTGGATGGCAAACAAATTGTATAAAGAACATTATACAGTGGTGCCCACCAAACACGAAATTACCAACGTTAGCACTACCAAAAAAGTAAACTTCGAATGGCTTTTAAACAAAAAATGGAATCGTATATATGTCGAAGCGTCGAATGAATCTGCAGCAATGAAAAAAGATACCTTAGAGCAATTTATCTACGAACATTATTACGGTTACACCAAAATTGATTCAGAGAAAACAGAAGAATACAAATTGCAACATCCAAGTTGGAAAACAAATAAAGTTTTCAATTATAAAATTGATTGTGATTTTAAAACGATGTATGGCAACTCTTTTTCGGTATTGAATTTTACTGAACCCGATGCTGTTTTTATTGCCGAGGGTTCACTCGTAAAAGTTGAATGGGAGCGAACCCGATTAAAATTTTATAAATGAAAGGAGTAAAAAAACAAAACCTCCCAACCAAAATATGTGTGGTTTGTAATAAACCTTTTACTTGGCGCAAAAAATGGGAGAAGGTTTGGGATGAAGTAAAATATTGCAGTGATAAATGCAGAATGAATAAATAAAAATGCAAAAAACTCTTAGATTAATTCTCGGTGATCAGCTTAACAGCAATCATTCGTGGTATGAAACCATTGATGATTCTGTGACTTATGTTTTGATGGAAATCCAAACAGAAACTGATTATGCTAATCATCATATTCAGAAAATTGTTGGTTTCTTCACGGCAATGCAAGAATTTGCAAAAGATTTGAAATCAAAAAACAACAATGTGATTTATATTCATATAAATGATGAAAACAACTTACAATCTTTTGATAAAAATCTTGAATTTCTAATTTATGAACAACATTTTACCAATTTCGAATACCAATTACCCGATGAATATCGAGTAGATGAAGTTTTAAAAAACTTTTGCAAAACGATTTCCATTTCAAATTCTGTTGTTGATTCAGAACACTTTTACACCACCAGAAATGAGCTTGGGACTTTCTTTGATGGAAAGAAAACATTCTTGCTAGAATTTTTCTATCGCGCCTTACGAAAAAAACATAATGTGCTTATGGAAGGAGACAAACCGGTAACTGGGCAATGGAATTATGACGGAGAAAACAGAAAAAAATTACCTAAAAATCACAAACCTACTCCCCCTTTGGTTTTTAATAATGATGTTTCCCAAATTTATTTAGAGATTCAAAAAAAAAATATAAAAACCATCGGAAACATTGATGCCAAAAATTTTGTCTGGCCCATCAATCGAAAACAATCTTTAGAATTATTAGATTTTTTTGTAGAAGAATGTTTGCCCTTATTTGGCAGTTATCAAGACGCAATGACACCAAACGAATGGTCATTGTATCATTCTCGAGTTTCATTTTCGATGAATATTAAAATGATTTCGCCACAAGAAGTGATTGATAAATGTATCGAAGAATGGCAAAAACGTCCAGCCGAAATCGAATACAACCAACTTGAAGGTTTTGTGCGTCAAATCATAGGTTGGCGGGAGTATATGCGAGGGATTTATTGGCTCAAAATGCCCGAGTATGCTACAATGAATTATTTCAATAATCAAGAAAAATTACCCGAATGGTTTTGGACTGGAAATACAAAAATGAATTGTCTTAAAGATGCCATTATTCAGTCGTTAGATTATGCCTATGCGCATCACATCCAGCGATTAATGATTACGGGAAATTTTGGTTTGCTAGCAGGAATCCATCCTGACGATATGGATGCTTGGTATTTAGGAATTTATATTGATGCAATTGAATGGGTCGAAATTACGAACACTCGTGGTATGAGCCAATTTGCAGATGGCGGAATTGTAGGCACAAAACCGTATGTAAGTTCAGCATCCTATATTGACAAAATGAGCCATTATTGTGGAAGCTGTTATTATAAAAAAACAATAAAAACGGGTGATAAAGCTTGTCCATTCAATAGCTTGTACTGGAATTTTTACGATAGGAATGAAGACAAATTAGGCAAAAACCCCCGAATTGGTATGATGTATAATGTGTGGCGAAAAATGCAACCCGAAGCCAAAACCGCATTACTAGAACAAGCCGATTATTATCTAAAAAATATCAATGATTTATAATGAACCGCCCACAACAATAGTCATTGACACGCAGGAAAATGAGCAGGCGTTCCACCTTCCTGTCGGTAAACAGGTATTAAACTAAAAAAAATAATTTAAACAGATGAAAACTTCAATAGTTTGGTTCAAAACTGACTTGAGATTAAACGATAATAAAACACTTATAAAAGCTATTGCACAAAGCGATCAGATAGTTCCCGTCTATTGTTTTGACGATTCTCATTACAAAAATACCAAATATGGTTTCAAAAAAACAGGCAATTTCAGAGCACAATTTTTATTAGAATCGTTACGCGATTTAGATGCTAATTTAAGAAAAGTGGGTTCGAAATTATTAATTCTGAAAGGAAAACCAGAAATAGAAATTGCAAAAATTGTAGCTCAGTATAAAGCTCATAAAGTTTTTGCGAAAAAAGAGGTCGCCTTTGAAGAAAAACAAACCGAAAAATTAGTTCAAGACGAGTTATTCAAATTGCGTTGCGAATTGAAAACGTACAGTACAAGTACTTTATATCACGCACAGGATTTGCCCTTTTCAATAAAAGATATTCCAGATGTTTTTACCAATTTTAGAAAAAAAATAGAAAAGGATTCCACAATACGACCTACTTTTGAAAAGCCAAATGAAATAAATTCGCCAGAAATACCTGAATCAGTATTCCCAACTTTAGAAGCATTGGGGTTAGAGTTTTCTGAAATTGATTATCGTACAGCAATCAAATTTATTGGTGGCGAAACGGAAGCCATAAAAAGATTGAATCATTATTTCTTTGATTCACAATGCCTATCAAAATATAAAGAAACACGAAACGGAATGGTAGGGGAAGATTATTCCTCAAAATTTTCGGCTTGGTTGGCTTTGGGTTGTATCTCGCCTAGATATATTTATAAAGAAATTAAAAACTATGAATCACAATTTGGCGCAAACGAATCGACTTATTGGTTGGTTTTCGAATTGATCTGGCGTGATTTTTTTCGATTTATGTTCAAAAAACATCAAACTAAATTTTTCTTGTATTCTGGAATAAAAACAGATAAAGTTAACTCCAAATCTTTGAACGAAAAATTACTCTCACAATGGATTAATGGCGCGACAAATGCTGATTTTATCAATGCTAATATGCTCGAATTGAAACAAACTGGTTTTATGAGCAATCGAGGTAGGCAAAATGTAGCTAGCTTTTTTTGTAACGAGCTCAATATGGATTGGCGATTTGGCGCTGCTTATTTTGAAGAACACCTTATCGATTATGACGTTTGTAGCAATTGGGGAAACTGGGCTTATCTTGCTGGAGTTGGAAACGATCCTAGAGGACATCGCTATTTCAATATCGAGAAACAAGCTAACGATTATGATAAAAATTATATGTTTAGAAACTTGTGGTTAACAAATTAAAAAAAGAAGCTTACTATTACATTTCAATCTTGAAAAATAACAAAACAATAATGGAACACAATGTGATAATAATTGGCGCAGGATTGTCCGGATTATCGGCAGCTCTTCATTTACACCGACAAGGCAGGAAAGTACTTATTCTAGAAGCTAGTGACCGTGCAGGCGGAAGAGTAAAAACAGATTTTGTGGATGGTTTTACTTTAGACAGAGGCTTTCAAGTTTTGTTGACTGCTTACCCAGAAGCAAAAAAACTATTGAATTACAAAGACTTGCAACTGCGCAATATGTTGCCAGGAGCAACCGTACTTTATGACGGTGGCACATTCGAAATTGCAGATCCCATCAGACGACCACTGGCTTTATTTAGCACCCTTTTTGCACCAGTAGGAACACTACGAGATAAAATAAACACACTTTGGCTGAAAAATAAATTGCAAAAAATGTCAGTTGATGAGATTTTTACGCAACCCGAACAAAGCACCTTGCAACAATTGTTGGATTATGGCTTTAGCCAAAAAATGATTCAACGTTTTTACAAGCCTTTTTTGTCGGGTATCTACCTAGAAAATAATTTGACTACTTCAAACAGAATGTTCGACTTTGTTATGAAGATGTTTTCGGATGGAGATGTTGCAGTTCCCGCTTTCGGGATGGAAGAAATACCAAAACAATTAGTAGCTCTTTTACCAAAATTGAGCATTCTATATCACAAAAAAGTTTCGAGAATATCTGGCAATACAGTAACTCTTGAAGACGGAACAACTTTTGAAGCCAATCAAATTGTGATTGCAACAAATGCAAATGAACTTACTAAGCAATTTTTACCAAATCAAAAAACCAAAGCGCAAAAGGTAACCAATGTGTATTTTGAGGCATCCATTGCCCCAACCAACAAAGCTGTTGTAATATTGAATGCTTCTCAAAATAAAAAATGGGTGAATAATCTAACCGTTTTATCTAATGTTTCTAAAACCTATGCCCCACTTGGAAAAGTCCTAATATCAGTTTCCTATAACGGATTGGCTCCAATTGAAGACTATGAATTGGCCGAAAATATGAAAAAAGAATTGGAACAATGGTATGGCAAACAAGTTCAAGATTGGAAAATGATTAAAACCTATCGTATAGATTATGCTCTGCCAATTCAAGACAGTGTCAAAAATGAGTTATCAATTTCTGAAATAAAAATATCTGATACTTTGTTTGTTTGTGGAGATCATTTGTTAAACGGCTCTATCAATGCTGCTTTTAAAGCAGGTCGATTAGTAGCCGAAGCAATGAAATTGTAAAATGACTATCCTCAAAAGAGATAAAGTATTTTTTCTGCCGCTGAGTTTTTTATAGCGTTTGTCAAAACCCTTTTTTACAAGTAATTATTTTTTAATATGATAATTTAGGATAGCAGTTATAAAGTCAATATTTTTACCGAAAATTCTTAAAAACCCTGATGAAATTTTATTTCCTATTAATTTTTCTAGCTTTTACTTCTTTGTCCAGTTTTTCGCAAACAATAAATGATCATACTGTATATTTGGATTCTTCATTCAATGTAACTACAGCAGAAAATTATAAATACATCCGAATCATTAAGGATTTTTATATTCCAAATAAACAGGTCTTTCCAATCGAAGTTTATTATAAATCTGGGGAAATTCAGATGAAAGGTGCTACAACAACAGGAAACGTAAATGATAAAATTGGAACTTTTGTATATTTTTATGAAAACGGTAAAAGAAAATCTTTATCGAATTTCAATAAAGGAATGCTTACTGGAAATCATTTCAAATTTTATGAAAATGGAAATAACAAAGAAGCTGGAGTTTATTTAGATAAAGAAAAATCCTCAGAAAGATATTATAAATTGATTAGTCTTTGGGACGATAACGGTACTGAAATTATAGTTAATGGCGAAGGAGTAAAAACGGAAGAAAATGAAAATTTCTCCGAAAGCATCAATTATAAAAATGGTTACAAAGATGGTTTATCGCAACATATAA
>CALPPA020000034.1 GCA_943325355.2 Klebsiella pneumoniae
GAAATGTCTTTTACTTTGAAAGCCACATAAGGCATAGTCGATGTACTCATTTATAGTATATTTGTAATTATAAAATTTTTGCAAATTTACATAATAACTTTATAATTAAAAAGGCATTCGGGAACATTTATGAATTGTTTAATATCCTAATGTTTTGAATTATAATGAAATAATTATTTTAAAGAGCTAATCCTGCTGTACACTATATCTTTTATGGCGAACACCGCCATAAAAGGATGCCGTTTCCATCAGGGCTAGGAAATCCGCTTTTAATATGCCGCTTTATAAAACGATCAATTATAATTCCACAACTCAAATCCTGATTTGGAAAATCACCGAATCTTTCGAGGAATTATGGGGCAAAGTAGTTTTAAAAGAAAAAACCCAAATACGATTGAACAAAATGAAGTCCGAAATGCACTTACGCGCTTTCCTGAGTGTACGAATGCTCCTGATAGACGCGGGTTATACGGATTTCGAATTGCATTATGATGAATTTGGAAAACCTTATTTTCTCGATGGAAAACATATTTCTATTACACATTCGCATCATTTTTCTGCCATTATCATTAGTGATGAAACTGTTGGGATTGACATCGAAATGCAACGAGAAAAAATCATCCGAATCGCCGATAAGTTTGTAAACAATAACGAGTCACTCTGTTTAGGAGCAACAAATACTCAAGATTATATCAAAAAATTAACCGTAAAATGGGGAGCCAAAGAGGCTATCTTCAAAATCCGAAACGAACCAGGAATTAGCTTTAAGGACCATATTTGGGTAAATTCATTTGAAATTGAAGATAATAAAACAACCGCAATTCTTGAAATAGAAAATGTAAAACAGCAATTTGCTATTCATTTTGAAGAGTTTGAGGGATTCACCTTAGTTTACGCTTTCGAAAATTAAAAAAATCTGTGTAAATCTGTAAAAATCCGTTTTATCCTTGTGCCATATATGAAAAACATCTACAACTACATTCTACAATCTAAAGCAAAAAACGAGAAACTGCTCGCCATTCTCCTCGATCCCGACAAAATCGATTTGAATAATACAGAAACGTTAATCGAAAAAATCAATAAATCGCCAGCCACACACATTTTCATTGGCGGAAGCCTTGTAAAAAATTATATAATCGACGATTTAATTATTGAAATTAAGCAAGATTGCGATTTGCCCATTGTCCTTTTCCCCGGAAATCCATCCCAAATTTCAGATCAAGCCGATGCCATTTTATTTCTTTCTTTAATCTCAGGTAGAAATCCAGATTATTTAATCGAACACCAAGTAAAAGCAGCTCCAATTCTCAAGAAAACCCAACTCGAAATTATTTCTACTGGATACATTCTTATAGAAAGTGGGACAGAAACTGCTGTACAAAAAGTAAGTAAAACGAAACCATTGGATAGGAATAATATGGATTTGTTATTGGCAACAGCCCTAGCAGGCGAAATGTCAGGGCATAAACTCCTTTATCTCGAAGCGGGAAGCGGCGCCAAACAAGCCGTTCCTATAGAAATGATTGAATTAGTTTCTCAAAATATTGAAATACCAATAATTGTTGGAGGCGGAATTATAGATTTGCAAGGAATACAAAATGCCTATGATTCTGGCGCGGATTTGGTAGTCATTGGAACTGCTTTTGAAAAGGATGTTGATTTTTTTAATAAATAATTGAAGTGAACTAATGATTGACTACTTTTTTTCTCAATATGACACCTACACTACCTTCAATATAGTATTAGAAATTACCGCGGTAATCTTTGGTTTATTCAGTGTTTGGTTCGCCAAAAAAGATAATATTTTAGTGTTTCCAACAGGATTAGTAAGCACTTTTATATATGCCTATTTACTTTGGCAATGGGAACTTTTGGGCGATTCTATGATAAATGGTTATTATTTTATAATGAGTATTTATGGCTGGTATCATTGGACGCGAAAAAAGGGTGATGCAATTGAGTTTCCCATTGCGACGATGACTAATAAAGAAAAAATAACGGCTATAATTATTTTTGTATCAACAATCGTTTTCGTTATAATAGTGTATCTTTATTTTAATAAATTTACAAATTGGTATTCCTATATTGATACTTTTTTGACAGCTGTGTTTTTTGTAGGGATGTGGTTAATGGCTAAGCGAAAAATCGAAAATTGGATTTTTTGGATTATTGGTGATATAATTTCCATTCCTTTGTATTTTGCAAAAGGGTATACATTTACTAGTTTTCAGTTTTTAATTTTTACAATTATCGCCGTATACGGTTATTTAGAATGGAAGGAAATCTTAAACAAATCCAAAATACTGGAAGTAGAGAAATAATAAAAATTGTTCTTTTTGGTCCGGAATCTACCGGTAAAACCACATTGGCAATGCAACTAGCTGAACATTTTGAAACGGCTTGGGTTCCTGAATTTGCACGTGATTATCTTCAAGAAAAATGGGATAAAACGGGACAAATTTGTGATATTCACGACATGTTGCCCATAGCTTATGGTCAAACACAATTAGAGAATGATACACTATTCACGGGTAATAAATTTCTTTTTTGCGATACTAATTTATTAGTAACCAAAATATTTTCGGAAGTATATTACAGTTTTTGCAATCCAATTTTAGATAAAGCTGCTCGAGAACACGACTACGATTTGTTTTTTCTAACGGATATCGATGTTCCTTGGGAAAAGGATGATTTGCGAGACAAACCAGACCAGAGAGAATCAGTTTTTGCGGTTTTCAAGCAGTCTTTAATTGATAATAATAAACCTTTTATAATTCTTTCTGGAGATAAAGATATACGTTTATGTAAAGCTATTTCCATTATTAATGATTTAGTTACGGCCAAAGAAATGGGATTTTCATCTCTCGATTTTGTTCAAATTTATAATTACGGAATTCCTTTAGAAAACATACAAAATCAATTAAACAGTTATAAAAACGGAATTTCAAAAGCTGTTATAGTAAAGCCTGCAAAGATTTCGGACGGAATTTTAAAATTATCAGAAACTGATTTTCAACAAAAAGCTGATTTTTTTGACGCTAATAAAACAAATTTAAAATTAATAAAATTTGTTCCAGCTTCTGGAGCAGCCAGTAGAATGTTTCAATTTTTGAATGAGTTTTTGAATGATTTCGATATCGAAAACGAAAGTATTAATGGGTATATCAATAGAAAAAAAGAGTATGAATTGCCGGTTTTTATTGTTGGCTTAGATAAATTTCCTTTTTACGATGAAGTACATTCAAAGTTGAAAGAAATTTATCCTGGTTACGATGGTCTAAAAAGCGATTTTAAAAATTTCTATTTAATAAAGATGTTGCTTTCTCCAGAGTATTTTAATTACTCGAATAAACCCAAAGCTATACTTCCCTTTCATCTATATAAAACTCATATTGCAACCCCAATAGAGGAACATTTGTATGAATGCGCTAATTATGCTAATTCTAACGGTATTTCTAATTTGCAATTTACAGTATCTGAAGTGCACCAAATTGAATTTGAAAAAGTTATTGCTTCGGTAAAAAATAAAGTAGAAAAAGAAACACAAACTGCTATAAATACTAGTTTTTCTTATCAAAATAAACAAACAAATACTCTTGCTGTAGATAATGCAAACAATCCCTTTAGAGATGAAAACAACAAACTATTTTTTAGACCAGGAGGTCACGGAGCCTTAATTGGAAACTTAAATAATCTTGATGGTGATGTAATTTTTGTCAAAAACATTGATAATGTTATTCAAAACCATAAAGAGATTAATGTATTGTATAAAAAAACTTTGGCTGGAATATTGTTAGAATCCCAACAAAAGGTTTTTAGTTATTTGAATGCAATTGATGCTGGACGAGAAATAAATGTTGAAGAACTCCTTGATTTTGCTAAAAACTCTTTGAATATAAAGGTTAAAAGAGCCGTATCAAAATATACGGTTGAAAACCAAATTATTTATATTCAAAAGATTCTTAATAGACCCATTCGAGTTTGTGGTATGGTTAAAAATGAAGGTGATACCGGAGGAGGTCCTTTTTGGGTACAAAATTCAAAAGGCGCTACATCATTGCAAATTGTAGAAACATCTCAAATAGATTTAACGAATCCCGAACAAGTAAAAATTTTCAACAGTTCAACACATTTTAATCCAGTTGATTTAGTTTGTGGAATACAAAATTATAAAGGAGAAAAGTTTTATTTACCTGATTTTGTTGATAAAAATAGCGGATTTATTGTGCAGAAAAATAAAGATGGGAAACCTTTAAAAAGTTACGAATTGCCTGGTTTGTGGAATGGTGCGATGGCAAAATGGATAAGTATTTTTGTGGAACTTCCTTTAATTACCTTTAATCCTGTGAAAACAGTGAATGATTTATTGAGACCACCACACCAACCTTAATAATTTTGGAACCTGAAAAAATCATAGCCGAATTACAATTCAAAGCTGTTCGTAGCAGCGGAGCAGGTGGTCAAAACGTGAATAAAGTTTCTTCGAAAGTGGTCTTGACCTTCGATTTGAAAAATTCGCAAGGGTTGTCCGAAGAAGAAAAAGCCTTGTTGGAAAATAAATTGGCTTCAAGATTGACCTCCGAGCAAATCCTCATTTTGAATTGCGACGAAGACAGAAGCCAACTCAAAAATAAAGCTATTGTAACCAAGCGATTTTTGAATATTATTGCTGCAGGACTTGTAATTCCAAAAATCAGGAAAGCAACAAAAATTCCAAAATCAGTTATCCGAAAACGAATCAAGGACAAAAAAAGCTTATCAGAAACAAAACAGAATAGGAGAAAACCAAATTTTTAAATTTATTGCAATTCATAATTCATAATTCACAATTTATAATTAATTTTGTCCCGTCTCAAAGGGGTGCTAGATTCCAAAAATGGAATGACAGCTGAGATTATACCCATCGAACCTGAACAGGTAATGCTGTTAAGGGAAAATAGAATCAAAGATGAAGTGCACGTCATCCAAAAATTCAGAAAACATCATTTTTTAATTTAACAAAAGAATAATTCCCCCTTTTATTCGTAAAACTATTTACGGATGAAAACTATATTTTATTTACAAAGTACAAAGACGAAATCTTCTATTCTATTATCAACTCGTCTATTCTCTATGCTCTTTTTTCTATTTTCTGTAGTCTCTTTTTCTCAAGAAAAACCGCAAGACACCACCAAAATCAATGCACTCGATGAAGTTTTGGTTTCGGCAGTTCGTGTCACTTCAAAAACGCCAGTTAGTTTCAGCAATTTGGACAAAAAGGAAATCAAACTTCGAAATTTAGGACAAGACATTCCTATTTTGATGAACTATTTACCTTCAGTTGTAACCACCTCAGATGCTGGAAATGGTGTCGGCTACACCGGAATTCGCGTTCGCGGAAGCGATGCCACACGTGTAAATGTTACCATCAACGGAATTCCTTACAACGACTCCGAAAGCCACGGAACTTTTTGGGTCAATATGCCTGATTTTGCTTCTTCGGTCGAAAGTTTGCAGTTACAACGCGGAGTTGGAACTTCGACTAACGGTGCTGGCGCTTTTGGCGCAAGCTTGAATATGCTCACGGATTCCTATTCCGATAAGGCTTCGGGCGAAATTTCGAGTTCCTTTGGCAGTTTCAATACGTTCAAAAACACGGTGAAATTCAGCACAGGTTTGATGAATGATCATTTTGAAATTGCCGCTCGTCTCTCGGCATTACAATCCGATGGATACATTGACAGAGCGAACTCTGATTTGAAATCCTATTTTCTTCAAGGAACATATATAGGCAAAACAACGCTGATTAAAGCCTTGGCTTTTGGCGGAACAGAAAAAACGTATCAGGCATGGTATGGTATTGATGCTGCAACATTAGAAAGTGACAGAACCTTCAATCCTGCCGGAATGTTTACAGACGAATTTGGGAAACCTCGATTTTATGACAATCAAACCGACAATTACCAACAAGATCACTATCAATTGCATTGGAATGAAAGAATTTCTGAAAAATGGAGCACAAACCTCGCTTTTCATTACACCAAAGGAAAAGGATATTATGAAGAATATAAGGAAGACCAAGATTTTGCGGATTATGGCTTGATGCCAATTGATGAGGCACCATTGGTAAATACAACAGATCTTGTCCGCCAAAGATGGTTGGACAATGATTTTTATGGAACCACTTTCTCCGCCAATTACAATACAGTAAAGCTTGATTTGATCCTTGGCGGAGGCTGGAATAAATACGAAGGAGATCATTTTGGGAAAATAATCTGGGCAGGTTTTGCATCGCAAAGTGAATTAGGAGACCATTTTTATGATGATTTTTCAACAAAAACTGATGGAAATATTTTTGCTAAAGCCAATTATAAAGTTTCCGATAAATGGAGTTTGTTTGGAGATTTGCAAGTACGAAACGTTACTTACGAAGCCAATGCGGCAGAAACAGGTTTGGTAAACGACACCTTTAATTTCTTTAATCCAAAAGCTGGAGTTACTTTTAAAATGAATGACATCAATAGTCTGTATTTTTCGGTAGCGAGAGCCAATCGAGAACCAAATCGCACGGATTATGAAAGCGGAAGTCCAAAACCTGAAAAGTTGGACGATTTTGAATTGGGATGGCGCTATCTTTCGGATAAAATAAAATTGAATGCCAACGGATATTATATGAAATACCAAGACCAATTAGTTTTGACGGGAGAATTGAACGATGTAGGTGCGCCATTACGAGCCAACAGTGGTGATAGTTATAGAGTTGGGATTGAATTGGATGCTACTTTTCAACTTTCAGAAAAATGGGTTTTGCAGCCCAATGTGACTTTGAGCCAAAACAAAAACAAGGATTTCTTTTTTACGAGAGACGGCGTTTTACAAAATTTAGGAGACACAAATATTGCTTATTCACCAAATATTGTTGCTGGAAATCGCTTGACTTTTATGCCTGTGACTCATTTTCAAATATCCTTGTATTCCAAATTTGTTGGAGAACAATATATGGCCAACATAGATGCTGAAGGTTCAAAATTAGACAGTTATTTTGTCAATGATTTGAATGTGTCGTACGAGTTTAGTCATAAAACCATTTTCAAGTCTATTTTGGTATCGGCTTTGGTCAATAATATCTTTGATTTGAAGTATGTAAGTAATGGTTATTTCTACACTTACGATGATGATTACAGTAATCCACCAGCAATAACTACAATAGAAGGTGCGGGTTATTATCCTCAGGCAGGAATCAATTTCTTAGCTGGAGTGACGTTTAAGTTTTAAAATTTTAGAAAAAAGTAAAAAGCCTGAAAATTAAGATTTTCAGGCTTTTTTTATTAGTTATACACTCGCAGCACATCTCCAATAACCTCTACTCGATATTGTTTCAGAGCATATTGTTTTCCTTTACTTTGACCAGAAAACAAACTATATTCGGCACCGTCGCAAGGGCAAACAACGTTTGTTTTGTCAATTTTTAATGGATCTACAGGATCCAGTTTTTTAAAATTCATTGTAGAACAACTACTAAGAGCTTGATTGGGACAAGCGGCGTCAAAGGCAAGGTAGCCGCTTCCAGAATTAAAAACAAATATTCCTCGTACCCCTTCATTTGGAAAATAAATGGCATTAGCGACAGATCTAAGCAATGAATAAGCGGGCAAATTCATATTGATCTCTACATTAACAGAGTAATTTGGTAAATAGGGATTATTATTGACAGGAGAATTAGAATCACAACCAAAAAGCATTGGGAAGGCAATCAAAAGGAGAAAATATTTTTTCATTATTCGAAATATATTAAAAAAATTAGCGCAACAAATTTAATTTATTTAGCTTTGAAATAGATATGTTTAACGTATATTTATAGAATAAATAAAAATAATAGTATCTTTGTGGAAAGAAATCCCGTCCAGATGGGATTTTTTCTATTTTATATAAATGATGAAGTTATGAGTACAGTATCGTATTACACCGCCGAAGGATTAAAGAAATTAAGAGACGAATTAGATCAATTAAAAAGCATTGAAAGACCAAAAGCTTCACAAGCCATTGCAGAAGCAAGGGATAAAGGCGATTTGTCCGAGAATGCTGAATATGATGCTGCCAAAGAAGCACAAGGAATGTTGGAGATGAGAATTGCCAAATTAGAAGACATACATTCTAACGCTAGATTAATTGACGAAACCCATCTTGATGTCTCCAAAGTTTTGGTACTATCCAACGTGAAAATCAAGAATCAAGCTAATGGGATGGAAATGAAATATACGCTTGTTGCCGAAAGTGAAGCCGACTTGAAAACAGGAAAAATCTCTGTAACTTCACCTATTGGCAGAGGGTTACTAGGGAAAAAAGTAGGTGAACTAGCTGAAATTACCGTTCCAAATGGTGTTTTGAAATTTGAAATCCTAGAAGTTTCTAGAGACTAAAAAGGTTAATCGGTTAATTGTTTATTCGATTAACCGATTAACCCAATAAACAATTAACCCTTTCTTAATGTCAAGTATTTTTACCAAAATCATAAAAGGAGAAATTCCTTGCTATAAAATAGCAGAGGACGCTAATTTTTTGGCTTTTTTGGATGTAAACCCCAATGCAAAAGGACACACTTTATGTGTTCCAAAACAGGAAATAGATAAAATTTTTGACCTTAAAGATGATTTGTATATCGGATTGATGCATTTTTCCAAGAAAATTGCCGTTGCACTCGAAAAAACAGTTCCTTGCAAAAGAATCGGAATGGCTGTAATAGGTCTTGAAGTTCCGCATGCTCACGTTCATTTGATTCCATTGAACGAGATGGACGAAATGCGTTTTCAGAAAAAAGTTTCTATGACAAAAGAGGAATTCCAAGCTTTAGCTAGTCAAATTCAAGCAAATTTGTAAAAAAAGTGTTCAGCCTTGAACTAAAAAATGAAAAACACTTTCTTACTTTTTACTTTTCTTTTTTCGGTTTTAGGCCTATGTCAATCAAACGTTGGATACGATTTAATTGACAAAAAAATAGCCGCAATTCCCATCAAATCTGCCACTTCTACAGATGAAATTGCAAAGTACATCAATGCCAATTTCAAAACAGAAAACGATAAAATTCGAGCTGTTTTCTTTTGGACAACATCAAACTTTAGTTATGATGTTGCTAATATGTTTTCAGTCGATAGTGATGAAACACCCCAAGACAGAATACTAAAAGCGTTGAAAACCAAAAAAGGAATTTGTTGGGATTATGCTTTAATTTATAATGAAATAGCTAATCTAGTAGGTATTAAATCTGTTGTTATTCAGGGTTATACAAAGCAAAACGGCAAGGTAGATACAATGGCTCATGCTTGGTGTGCGTCCAGAATAGGAAACAAATGGTATTTGTTTGATCCAACTTGGGGTTCAGGATATGTAAATAATAATAAATACACTCGAAAAATTAATAACATCCATTTTAAAGTTGAACCTTCAAAAATGATCAATTCGCACATACCATTTGATTATTTATGGCAGTTTATCAATTATCCAATAACAAATCAAGAATTTATTATTGGGAAAACCCAAATCGATAAAACTAAAAAAATCTTCGATTTTGAAAGCGAAATAACGAAATATGAATCCTTGCCTAAAATGGATCAGTTTTTTGAATCAGCGCAGCGAATTGAAAAAAATGGATTGAAAAACCAATTGATTTCGCAGGCATACACTTAAGCCAAATCGTCTTGGAATTATGAAAGAGAAACTGAAAATAATACTAAGTTTAATCAAATTGTAACGCTATACAATACTGCTATTGTTGAGTTAAATGATTTTGTATATTTTAGAAATAATAAGTTTAAGCCTACTATTACCGACGAAGAATTAAAACAAAAGATTACAAGTTTAAAAAACAAATTTCTTAATTGTCAAGAATTATTGAACAATTTGGGCAAAGTAGATTCTGGCAATTTGCAAAATGTAAACTCGATGAAAAGTGGTTTAACAGGAACACTAAAACAAGCCGAAGAGCAGGAAGTTTTCGTTACAACTTATCTAAGCAAAAGTAAATTAGTTCGTAAAACGATGTTTTCTAAAGTGACTTGGTTTGGAATTCCCTTAAATTAATTCGTTTACTTTAAAACTAACTTGCATCGTAGTTCCTTTCCCAATCTCAGAATGCAACACTTTTATAGAGCCTTTGTGGTATTCTTCGACAATTCTTTTTGTTAGCGATAAGCCCAAACCCCATCCGCGTTTTTTAGTAGTGAATCCGGGTTCAAACACACTTTTGAATTGGGTTTTTGGAATTCCATTTCCTGTATCCGAAATATTGATTTTAACCAAACCGCCTTCGTGCAAGACTTCTAAATCAAGTTTTCCTCTGCCTTTCATCGCATCGATGGCGTTTTTCACTAAGTTTTCTATCGTCCAACTGTGCAAAGTAGCATTCATCAAAACCATAATAGGGACTTTTGGTCCACTAAAAGAAAACTCCACCTGTTTCGAAAATCGGGACTGCAAATAGTCATACGATTTTTGGGTTTCCTCTACAACATCCTTGTTTTCCAGTTTTGGTTCTGAACCTATTTTCGAAAAACGTTCTGTGATGGTTTGCAGTCGGTCAATATCTTTTTCAATTTCAACAATCGTGCTTTCTGGGATATCATCGGCTTTCAGAATTTCGACCCAGCCAATTAACGAAGAAAGTGGAGTGCCTATTTGATGTGCCGTTTCCTTTGCCATTCCTGCCCAAAGTTTGTTTTGAGTCGCCATCTTGGTACTTCTGTAAAAATTATACACTAATCCAGCAAAAAGCACGATGATGAGCACCAAAGCAATCGGATAATATTTAAGTTTGTTCAGCAAAGCTGAGTTTCCATAATATAATTTCTGAAATTTTCCGGGAACGTATTCAATCACAATCGGTTCGTTTTCGCTTTTTAAGCCTGTTAAAAAAGCATTGGCTTTTTGCGTATTTTTCACGATTTCATCATCAATATTGACCGTATCAACAATGCTGTCATTCTCTGTACGAATAATAGGAATCGAGGTGTTGTTGCTGATAATCTGAAGCGGAAGCTCCACATCAGTAGTTTCGCCAGCATTCATCAGTGTTTTTTGTGCATTCGCCCAAAGGTTCATTTTCAATCGTTCTTCATTTTTAAAAATTTGGAAAAAGGTGAAAGTATTCCAAAGAATCATTGAAATAATTAAAAACGATGCGAAAATGATAACCCAACGGGTTGTGTTTCTACTTTCGGAAAACTGCATAAATTAATTTTTGTGGCATAAATATAACGAAATAATTCTTTTAAGATTGCGTTTTTTTTGGAGCTAATTCCTGCTGTCCGTTTTATTCCCGATAAATAAAAACTACGGCTTAAAAAAAGCCTTGTTTTTCTATATCGGGAGATGCCACTTCCATCAGGGCTAGGGCAGTCGTTTTCTTGAATGATTTTTTGGTTATTAATCAACAATCTTCTTCTTAATTTCCTACTTTTGTTTAAATACAAATCATATGATTAGCATTGAACCGAAGGATCTTTCTCCAGTAAAATTACAAAGCTATTTGCAAGGAGCCGTGGCACCAAGACCAATCGCTTTTGCCAGTACAATGAGCAAAAAAGGAAAGCCAAATTTATCACCTTTCAGCTTTTTCAACGTCTTTAGTTCTAATCCGCCCATACTTATTTTTTCGCCAGCTCGTCGTGTTCGAGACAACACTATAAAACACACTTTAATCAATTGCGAAGCCACTCGCGAAGTGGTGATTAATATCGTGAATTTCGATATTGTCCAGCAAATGTCGTTGTCAAGTACAGAATATCCAGAAGGGGTAAACGAGTTCCTGAAATCGGGTTTGACCCAAATTCCATCAGATATCGTGAAACCGTATCGTGTTGCCGAAAGTCCTGTGCAGTTTGAATGCAAGGTTAACGAAATTATTGCTTTGGGAAAAGAAGGTGGAGCAGGAAATTTAA
>CALPPA020000035.1 GCA_943325355.2 Klebsiella pneumoniae
CACAATCCATTTTTGCAATTTATAACTAAATGGCTGACTTGATTTGGGATCCCAATTGCCCGCATATTTAGCTGTTTTAGTTTTATTTGGAAATAAAATCTGGACAAAACATCCCAATAAACCCATATTTCCCGGACAACGCAAATGAATGTGATCTGATTTTCGCATAGCGGAAAAAATCCTCCAACAAATTCCAGGTACTTTAAAAACGGTGCTTAAAATTCCTTTTAAATTTAAGACGTCAAATTCATTTACAGCAACAAATTCAATTTTTCCGTGTTCGTATTTTAAATCAATGGGAGTCTTTTTGGATTTGGATTCAGGGGCTACAATAATTACACTTTCCACTTGTTTGATCCAAATATTCATTTCTCGAACATAGGGAGCATAAGCAAAATAGTGATTCTGCTCCAGAATGTGGGCTACGTGAGTAATGATGACAAAATTCATTTAATGCTATTCAGTTAGAATTTGTGTTTATATTGGTAAATGTATTGCTAAATCTAATCAATATCAAAAGTAAAATCAAATTTTATGGTAAAATCCGTTACTCAAAGTGGCCCTTAAAACTGTTACAATAAGGGGAATTGTTCCTAAAATCAAGTTGCTAATCAACCCTTAACATTTGTTAACAAAATAGATTTTTAGAAACCATAATAAATTGTATTTTTACCGTTCAAAATTTAGAAAAATAAATGGGCAAAATCATTGCGATTGCTAATCAAAAAGGAGGCGTAGGAAAGACGACAACGTCAATAAATCTAGCTGCTTCACTAGGTGTTTTAGAAAAAAAAGTACTACTTATAGATGCTGATCCACAGGCAAATGCCACTTCTGGATTGGGCATTGATGTTGAAACAATAGAAATAGGAACCTATCAAATCCTAGAGCACAGCAACACACCAAAAGAGGCAATACTAAAAAGTTCGGCTCCAAATGTGGATGTGATTCCATCCCACATAGACCTTGTTGCTATCGAAATCGAATTGGTCGACAAAGAAAATAGGGAATATATGCTCAAAAAAGCATTAGAAAACATCAAGGACGAATACGATTATATCATAATTGATTGTGCTCCATCTCTTGGTTTGCTTACTTTGAATGCTTTGACGGCAGCAGATTCAGTGATTATTCCTATTCAATGCGAGTATTTTGCGTTAGAAGGGTTGGGTAAATTATTAAATACCATCAAAAGTATCCAGAAAATTCACAATCCTGATTTAGATATTGAGGGTTTACTTCTTACTATGTTTGACTCCAGATTGCGACTATCCAATCAAGTAGTTGAGGAGGTTCAAAAACATTTTAACGATATGGTTTTCGAAACTATAATTCAAAGAAATGTAAAATTAAGCGAAGCACCAAGTTTCGGCGAAAGCATAATAAACTATGATGCCACAAGCAAAGGAGCTAATAATTATTTAAATCTGGCTCAAGAGGTTATTAAGAAAAATAGTAAATAGGTTTATGGCAAAAGCAATAAAAAAACAAGTTCTCGGAAGAGGATTATCGGCCTTGTTAAAAGATCCGGAAAACGATATAAAATCAGTAAGCGATAAAAACGCCGACAAAGTTGTGGGAAATATTATTGAGCTTGAAATTGATGCTATCGAAATCAATCCGTTTCAGCCAAGAAGCAATTTCAATGAAGATTCCCTTCGAGAATTAGCGTCTTCCATCAAGGAATTAGGGGTGATTCAGCCCATTACTGTTCGCAAATTAGCCTTCAATAAATACCAATTAATTTCTGGAGAAAGACGTCTTCGTGCATCAACATTAGTTGGACTGACAACTATTCCTGCTTATATTCGAATTGCAAACGACAATGAATCCCTGATTATGGCATTAGTTGAAAATATTCAACGCCACGATTTAGATCCAATAGAAATTGCACTTTCGTACCAAAGATTGATTGACGAAATTCAATTGACCCAAGAGCAAATGAGCGAACGCGTTGGAAAAAAACGCTCTACGATTGCCAATTATTTAAGACTTTTAAAGTTAGACCCGATTATCCAAACTGGAATCCGAGATGGTTTTATCAGTATGGGTCACGGTAGAGCGATTATTAATATCGAAAATCAAGATGTTCAAACTAATATTTACCAAAAAATTGTGAGTCAGAATCTTTCGGTTCGCGATACGGAAGCATTGGTTAAAAATTATCAAGACAGTTTAAAACCAACCCGAGGTGAAGTCTTACAGAACGGAACTAAACCTGCCAATTCATCAAAATCAGCCTCTTTTGAAATTGCAGAAACCCAGAAAAATACGTTCAACAACTATTTCGGCACAAAAGTCGACGTTAAAGTTGCCAGTAATGGGAAAGGAAAAATCACTATCCCGTTTCATTCTCAAGAAGACTTTAACAGGATTATCAAATTAATAAAAGAGTAGTGAATAAAAACGTTTTCATAGTTCTTTTTATTTTTTTGATAGGAAACGCTATTGTTTTTTCTCAAGAAAAAACAGCTACAGTTTTGAGCGCAAAAGATACCGTGAAATCGAATGACATAGACCCTTTAACTCCTGCAAAAGCGGCCTTTTATTCGGCTATTTTACCTGGATTAGGGCAAGCTTACAATAAAAAATATTGGAAAATTCCGATTGTTTATATTGCCATCGGAGTACCTATGTATTATTATTTAGACAGCAACCAAAAATACAATCAATACAGGGATGCTTACAAACGAAGATTAGAAGGTTTTACTGATGATGAATTCAGCTATTTAGACGAAAGCCGATTGATTGCAGGCCAAAAGTTTTATCAACGAAATCGTGATTTATCAGCCTTATTTGTGGTTGGTTTTTATGTATTAAACATTATAGATGCTAATGTTGACGCAGCTTTAATACAATTTAATGTAAATGAAAATCTATCCGTTAGACCGGATCTACATAGGAATGATGTAACATTTAAGACAAATGTGGGTCTAACATTTAATTATAATTTTTAAGCCCTCCCAATCTTCTTCGAGGAAGAGATTGAAAAACGTAAATTAACAAATAAGCATAAAAGAATGAAAATTGCACTTTTAGGATACGGGAAAATGGGACAGACTATTGAACGAATTGCCGTTGAAAGAGGTCATCAAATTGTCTTGAAAAAAGATGAATTTAATACTTATGAAGGCCTTTCGGATGCTGATGTAGCAATAGATTTTAGCATTCCCGCTGTTGCTGTAAGTAATATTTCAAATAGTTTTAATGCTAACGTACCCGTGATCTCTGGCACGACAGGTTGGTTAGAACACTACGACGAAATGGTAACGCTTTGCACCGAAAAAAATGGAGGATTTATATCCAGTTCTAATTTTAGTTTGGGCGTAAATCTATTTTTTGAACTCAATGAATATTTGGCGCAAATGATGTCAAAATTCGATTCATATAGAGTAGAAATGGAAGAAATTCACCATACCCAAAAACTAGATGCACCTAGCGGAACAGCCATTTCATTAGCAAAAGGCGTGATTGAAAACAGCAATTACACCAATTGGACATTGGAAGAAGCAAAAGAAAACCAGATTCATATCGAAGCCAAAAGAATAGGAGATGTTCCTGGAACACATACAGTGACTTATAACTCTGTAGTAGATTCAATTGAAATAAAACACACGGCGCACAATCGTGATGGGTTTGCCCTTGGTGCAGTTATTGCTGCCGAATGGATTGTTGGGAAACACGGAATCTTTACAATGAAAGACGTATTAGAATTAAAATAAACTCGTTTCACGTATAAGGTTTAAAGCTCCAAGTTGAACAACCTTAAACTTTAAACCTTTAAACAAAAAAATTATGACAGTATATCAATGGTTTGTGTTTTTCTTGCTTGTACAAGTAATACACTTTTTAGGAACTTGGAAATTATATGAAGCTGCGGGCAGAAAACGTTGGGAAGCCGCAATTCCAGTTTATAACGCCATCGTTTTGATGAAAATAATAGGTCGTCCCACTTGGTGGACGCTTTTACTTTTTATTCCAATAATCAACTTGATACTATTTCCTGTAATTTGGGTAGAGACTTTGAGAAGTTTTGGAAAACGATCTACCTTGGACACCTTTTTAGGAATCGCCACCTTTGGCTTATACATCTATTATATTAATTATACTACGCCATTAAATTATGTTTCTGACAGAAGTTTGAATCCTGAAAACAAAACTGCCGATACAATAAGTTCGCTCCTTTTTGCCATTATTGTGGCAACCTTAGGTCACACCTATTTCCTGCAACCGTATACTATTCCTACATCATCATTAGAAAAATCATTGTTGGTTGGCGACTTTTTGTTCGTGAGTAAAATGAATTATGGTGCTAGAGTTCCAATGACAACGGTGGCTTTACCGATGGTTCATGATTCGATTCCGTTAACAAAAAAGAAATCGTATTTAAACTGGCCTCAATTGCCTTATTTTAGATTGCCTGCCTTCCAGAAAATCAAGAATTGCGATATTGTAGTTTTTAATTGGCCGGTCGATACGGTTTACAAATTCAGGGATAATTCTGGAAGAAGAGCCGATAAACCAATCGACAAAAAATCGAATTATGTAAAACGTTGTGTAGGAATTCCGGGCGATAGTTTGCAAATAAAAGATGGAATTGTTTATATAAATGGTCAAATATTGGCTTTGCCAGAAAGAGCAAAACCACAATACTCCTACAAAATAGCTTTAGACGGAAAAACACCAATTGATTTTGAATATCTATTCAATGATATGAACGTTACCGATGGTGCAGGTTTCACTAGTGAAGCTAGAGATACTTTATTTGCAAGCGCATTGACTACTGAAAGTGTTGAAAGATTAAAAAATGTTCCTGGAATAACGGCTGTAACAAGAGAAATAGCAAAGGGTGTCGAAAATGGAATATTCCCTCATATAAACAAATGGAACCGAGATAATCTTGGTCCAATTTACATCCCACAGGCAGCAAAAACAGTTGAATTAAACTTTGTCACCTTACCATTTTATAGTCATATAATTACTGAATACGAAAAGAATAAACTGGAAGTTAAGGGAAGTGATTTCTTTATCAATGGTATAAAAACAAGATCGTATACCTTTAAACAAGATTATTTCTGGATGATGGGTGATAATCGCCACAACTCTGAAGATAGCCGTTATTGGGGATATGTTCCTGCAGATCACATCGTGGGAAAACCAGTCTTCATTTGGATGAGTTGGAATACTAATGGCAAAGGATTGGGAAAAATTCGTTGGGAAAGATTATTTACCACTGTTGGCGGTGATGGACAACCACAATCGTATTTTAAATTTTTCTTGATTGCCTTAGCTGCATTTTTTGTGGGTGAGTATTTTTGGAAGAAAAGAAAAGAGAGAAAAGGTTAGTTTGTGGATTTGTAGATTTGGTTATCTGATAAACAAATCCAACCATTTATTCTTTTGAAACACTTCTAATCATATTGTAAAAATCCTAAATAAATAATAAAATGTACATTTATTCATTTGAGAAATTAGAGGTTTGGAACGAATCCAAAGAATTCACTAAATCAATTTATACACTTACTTCAAATTTTCCAGATTCAGAAAAATTTGGATTGGTTTCGCAATTAAGAAGAGCATCTGTTTCAATCTGTTCAAATATTGCTGAAGGTTCAGCAAGAAAAAGTTTTAAAGACAAAGCACATTTTACAACAATGGCATTTAGCTCAACTGTTGAAGTTTTAAATCAATTAATATTATCTTTTGAGCTGGACTTTATAGAGGAAAAAGACTATTTAAAATTACGACAAGATATTGAAAGTGTTACCAATAAATTAAATGGACTTCGAAATTACCAAATAGACAAGTCCTTGGAAATCTCTAAATAACCGAATGAACATTCTTATCCATCCCACCTACTTTCCTTCGATTAGTCATTATGTAGCAATGTCTCAATCGGATAAAATTGTGTTTGAAATGGATGATAATTTCCAAAAGCAGACGAATCGGAATAGAACTTATATCTATAGTCCAAACGGAATTCAGTTGTTGAATATTCCGGTGAAGCATTCTAAATATGTTCATCAAAAAACTAAGGATGTCAAAATAGAAAATGATTTTGACTGGCAGAAACAACACTTCAAATCATTGGAAGCAGCGTATAGAAGCTCTCCTTTTTTTGAATATTTTGAAGATGATATTCTTCCCATTTTCGAAAAAAAACACACTTTTTTAATGGATTTGAATTTTGAAACGATGAGCATTGTTTCTAAATTTTTGCGAATGAATTTCGATTACGAAACTACTACCGAATATTTTCAAGAAGTAAATTCAAATGCTGTTTTGGATTATAGAATGCTGGCCGATGGAAAAAAAGATACTTCACAATTTGAAATTTACCCACAAGTATTTCAGGAAAAAGAGGGTTTTTTGACTAATTTGAGTGTTCTGGATCTACTATTTAATGAAGGAAAATTTGCTTTGGATTATTTGAAGAACCAAACATTAAACCCTATTCCATAGAGAATTTTGCCATAATTGGATAATGATCAGAATTTTCGAAATCCGGAAAACTTTCAAATTTTTTGACCGTCATACTTTCATCAGCAAAAATATAATCAATTCTGGCTGGATAATATCGGAATTTATAAGTCGCTCCAAAACCTTTTCCGGCTTCTTCAAAACTATCGTTTAATTTTCCTTTGATATTTCGATATACGTACGAAAATGCACTATTGTTCATATCACCACAAATAATAATAGGATAGGGACAGTCTTTTTTGTGTTCTTTAATGATCTCCGCTTGTTGTTGTTGCTGTTTAAAAGCCTTGGTAATTCTACCGTAAAGGCGTTGCGATTTCCCTTGATTAAGAGCGTCAATATTTTCATTAATTTCATTCACGTCGGGAGATATTTTTATGGATTGTAGATGCATATTGTAAACCCTGATAATATCTTTCCCCTTTTTGATATCGGCAAAAACAACATTATTGTTGGAATTGGGAAAAACTATATTTCCTTGATCTATAATAGGGAATTTCGAAAAAATAGCTTGTGCCGTCTTAATTTGGTTTCCCTCCATCAAAATGTATTTATGTCGGTATACTTTTAAATCAATATTGCCAGAATTAGAATATTCTTGAATACACAATATATCTGGGTTTTTATCATTTATAAAAGCAAGAATATTCTCTGCAACATCATCTCTCTCTACCCATTTGAATACATTGAATAAACGCACGTTGTAACTCATTACGGTAAAATCTTTCTCGTCTTCCGGAAAATCTTTAGATGAAAATTTATAAAATTTATTGATAAATGTAATTCCCATCAAAAGCACCAAGCCAGACAAAATCATTCGTTTCTTGAACTGGATTCCCCAATAAATGAAAAACAATCCGTTCAATATAAAAAACAAAGGCATAAACAAAGTAAGGACTGACAAAAGCGGGAAAATATTTGGTGCCAGAAAAGGTAAAATATAGGCAATAAACGTAGATACAGTCAAGACTATATTCAAAAAAAACATTAGCCTATTAAACCACGAAAGGTTTTTCATTTTTATGCTTATTTGTTGTTAGTTGACAAACTGCAAACTGCCACTGAACACTGAATACTAATTTTATTTACCTGCTTTAAACAAAAACTCTTTTTCTTCTTTTGTTAGACAATCATATCCTGAACGACTAATTTTATCCAAGATTTCATCGATTTGTTGTTGCGTCTTGTCCTTTGTCACAATTTTAGAAACCGGCTTGACAATTGGCTTTTTATAATTTTTATGAACCTTTTTGAAGGGTGTTGATGGGGATTTAGAAAACAAATTAACAAAAAAATCTATTATTGTCGAAACTATTTTACTTAAATCAGTTCCGCTTTCCAATAATTTAATAAAAATGAAACCAAAAAAAGCACCTGCTAAATGGGCAATATGTCCGCCAGAATTATCTAATCGTATTTGCATTAAATCAATCACCAGAATAACAAGTGTAATGTGCCAAAGTTTAACGTTCCCAATGAGCAACAAACGAACGTTCATCAAAGGACTATAAGTAGTTGCGGCAACCAAAATAGCCATAATAGCTCCAGATGCACCAACAATTGAAGCACTTAAATTTAAAAGATAATAGCCCAAAACAAAAGCAATTCCGGCAAATATGGCACTCAATACATACAATCCCAACAATTGTTTTTGGTTAAAAAAAGTAAGAAACAAAGAGCTGGAAAAGTTCAGGACTAACATATTGAAAAATATGTGTCCAAAACCATCGTGAAAAAAAGAATACGTCAGCAAAGTCCAAGGTTTTGTAATAAAAACCAAAGGTTCTGATGACAATGCAATCCAATTTGGAAAATCGAAAACTCCAAACTTGAACTGGTAGAAAAACACTAATGAAACTATGAAACAAGCAATATTCCAGTAGATTAACCTTTGAGCCATTCCACCAAATTTGTACTGCATTTTCAAGTCGTCTATAATACTGGCCATTATTTATAAATTTAACATCTTTAATCTTGTCTAAAAAAAACTGAAAACTGAACCCAAATTTCTAGTTCCAACGATTTCTGTTAAACTGGTTTTTTTTCCAAATCCACATCATTAAAAAACCGGTCAATGCTCCAACTACGTGTGCAAAATGTGCTATTCCGGTACTGCCAGCACCAAAAATAGATTGCCCTTTAAATCCTAAAAATAAATCAATTGCTAAAATACCCGGCACAAAATATTTGGCTTTTATGGGAACAGGAATAAATAGCAAAGCCAACTCAGCATTGGGAAACATAAAAGCAAAAGCGACTAGCAATCCATAAATTGCTCCTGAAGCTCCTACTACTGTGCTCTTTGAAACCATAGAGGCTTCAACGATGGTGTTAAATTGTTGCTGACTACATTGCACTCTTTCTAAAATTGTTTTAATTTCTCCAGCCATCATTTGTCCTTTTTCATCAAAAAGAGAACTATAATCTGCATTCAATAATAAACGTATATCAGAAGTTGATAAATTCAAACTAGCAACATTTGACAATAGAGAATGAATTTCATAATAATTCACTCCTGAATGCAATAAAGCAGCTCCCAATCCGCATGAAATATAGAAAAACAAGAACTTTTTTCCACCCCAAAAATGTTCCAACGCGCTACCAAAAGAATATAGGGCAAACATATTGAATAATATGTGTGCAATATTAGGAAAAGGTGCATGCATAAACATATGAGTCAAAAATTGCCAACCCTTAAAATTATCGCTTTCAGGATAAAAAAGGGCAAAAAAATCGTAAGCAACTGGCACAAAATACGCGCCAATAAAAAATAAAATATTAATAATTAAAAGTTGTTTTACAACTGGAGTGATATTCATCATAGGGCAAATTTTTTGTCTAAATCTTCCACACGCATCGTGATGAAAGTGGGTTTTTGAAATGGTGAAACATTAGGGTCTTTGCAAGCAAATAGACCGTTAACCAAGTTCTCCTGCTCTTTTTGCGTTAAATAAGTACCGGTTTTTACGGCCAAACTTCGCGCCATAGATTTGGCAATAGTGTCATTCTGACTGAAACTGCTTTCCGGAATTCCATCTTGCAAATCGCTCAAAAGTTGTTCCAAAACGAGCGAGGCTTCACTCTCTGAAACATTGACCGGTAGTCCTGAAATGACGACACTATCCTCATTCGTTTCTTCGAAAACAAAACCCGTATTGGTCAATGAAGGCTTTAATTCGGATATCAATTGCATTTCTCCAATGGAAAAATACAAATGCAACGGAAACAACAACTGCTGGCTTGACGCCAAATTGACCGTGATGTTGGTCAGAAACTGTTCGTACAAAATGCGTTGATGTGCCCGTTGTTGATCCACAATAATCATTCCTGATTTTATGGGATTGACAATGTATTTTTTATGAATTTGATGCGTTTTATGCACTGCCTGTTCCACATCATCACTATTGAATAAAGACGATGTCACTTCCTCATTTTCGAAAGTCATCGTCTCCACTTCCTCAGAATCGGGCGCTAAACCTACATATAAACTCTCCCAATTTGCAGTTGATTCCGGTTTCCTGTAACTGGAATTAGAATTTGCAAAATGCTTGTTGGGTTTGTCTTCTTCCGAAAACGGATTGAAACTACCATCAACTTGAATTGTTGGTTTTGCACCATCTAAATCTTTATAATGATACGGTGTATCTAAATTAGCATCGCGCTCAAAATCCAAAACGGGTGCCACATTAAATTGTCCCAAACTGTGTTTTATTGAAGCACGCAAAATAGCGTACAAAGCAGATTCATCGTCAAACTTGATTTCCGTTTTAGTCGGATGAATGTTGATATCGATAGTGTTAGGTGGCACTTGAAGATAAATAAAATAACTAGGCTGTGCTCCATCTTTCAAAAGTCCATCATAAGCTGCCATAACTGCGTGGTGTAAATAACCGCTTTTTATAAAGCGGTCATTGACAAAGAAAAACTGTTCACCACGATTCTTTTTGGCAAATTCGGGTTTGCATACAAAACCCTGAACGTTCACAATTTCGGTTTCTTCATTAACGGGCACCAATTTTTCGTTGGTTTTACCTGAAAAAACGTTTACAATCCGCTGCCTCAAACTCGAAGGCTGCAAATTAAACATTTCGCTTCCGTTGTGATAAAACGTAAAATATATTTGAGGATGTGCCAATACCACGCGATGAAATTCATCAATAATATGTCGATATTCCACCGTGTCTGACTTCAAGAAATTGCGACGAGCGGGAATATTGAAAAATAAATTCTTAACTCCAAACGAAGTTCCTTTTGGCAAAACCGCCACATCTTGTGAGACAAATTTACTGCCTTCAATAACAATGTGAGTTCCTAATTCTTCTTGATCTTGCTTGGTTTTCATTTCGACGTGAGCAATTGCGGCAATCGATGCCAATGCTTCACCACGAAACCCTTTGGTATGCAATGAAAACAAGTCTTCGGCCTGACGAATTTTTGAAGTGGCGTGACGCTCAAAACACAAACGTGAATCGGTAACACTCATTCCCTGCCCATTATCAATCACTTGAACCAAAGATTTTCCAGCATCTTTCAGGATTAATTTAATGTCATTTGCTCCTGCGTCAACGGCATTCTCCAATAATTCCTTGACAACAGAAGCAGGTCGTTGAACGACTTCTCCTGCAGCAATTTGATTGGCAACGTGATCAGGAAGTAATTGAATAATACTTGGCATTAAAAAAAAGGTTTAAAGTGTAAGGTTTAAAGTTTAAACCCAAAGTTCACAAATTTAATAAATTTCTATTGGGATTAAACATAAATAAAACAAAAAACCTATTCTTAACGAACAGGTTTAATTTTTAAAAATATTTTGGAATATTTAGATTCTAATCTTTAATGCTTCATAACCACTAGATTGTATGCCAACTAATCCATAAGCTGTTTCACCTTTTTTTATGGTTTTTCCAATTATACTATATTTAGTCAAATCATTCTTAAAATTATTATTGGCAGAAGATGAAGCAATCATATTTCCAGCTGCTATTGCAGGCCCAAGAATTAATCCAATTGGGAAAGAATTTGTTGATGTAGTCTGTCCAAGAGAATTTGTAGTTGTTCCACTAGAAAATTGTACTGGAGCAAGCAAAAGATATAACAAATATGATGCTGGTCTTTGTCTAATTAGTTGAAATGTTTGTTCATCTTCAAGCACCAAAACCGTATCTCCATTTTCATAAGAAAGGTTTAAATTATTACCAAATATATAATCAAAATCAGAATTATTAGTAATTTTTATGGCAACTAATTTTATATTATTTTTATACTCCTTTTTTTTATACTTATTGTTTAATAAATCATACTTGTATTCAAAGCTAACACCATTCA
>CALPPA020000036.1 GCA_943325355.2 Klebsiella pneumoniae
ATAAAATTATAATCGATGAGATAAACGCCAATGATTTTATGCGACACTAGCTTAAGCGAACAGGCGAAGCAATTACAATGACCAATAAAAAACAATATATATAAACATATGAAAATTTTAAAAATTATTTTTATTCTGATGATTACTTTTTATGTTGGATTTTCATGTGATTCAGCTACTTATGATGAAATTTCAGGAGAAGTTTCTAATCCAACATATACTTCTAATGTTAAACCTATCATTATAAATAACTGTCTTTCCTGTCATAGTGAAGCAGGAGGTCAATACCCTACAATGGAAACATATGTACAAGTAAGAGAAGCTACCGAAAATGGCGCTGTAATTTGCAGAATCGATGATCAATCTTGTGGTTCAGTAATGCCACAAAGCGGAAGAATGCCTCAGACTACTATTAATACCATCAAAAAATGGGCTGCAAATGGATATCCTAATTAATACTGAATCGTTATGATAAAAAATATAACGCTACTTTTATGTTTGATTGTATCATCTGCTTTGTTTTCTCAAAAGATGATCACGGGTTCAGGAGAAATTAAATTTGAAGCTTCAATGCCTTCCTTCGAAGAAATTACAGCTAAGAATAATACTGCTTCTTGTCTTTTTGATACTGCAACAGGCGAAATGGCTGTTTTAGCATTAGTAAAAGGATTTAGGTTTAAAATACCTTTGATGGAAGAGCATTTTAATGAAAATTATATCGAAAGTTATCAATTTCCAAAAGCAACCTTCAAGGGGAAAGTAACTAATTTTGTTGCCTCTAAAGTATCAGCTACGAAAACGAATTTTGATGTAGAGGGAGATTTAACCTTGCATGGAGTTACTAAAAAAGTAAAATCTAAAATCACTTTTCTGCAATCTGGAGAAAAACTAATTGCTAGTTGTAAATTTAGAATAAAAACTTCTGATTATAATATTAAAATACCGTCTGTTGTTAAAAGTAAAATTGCTGAATCAGTAGAAATAGATTTAAAATTTGACTTAGAGAAGAAATCTTAGAAACTAGCTTCAATTTTTTGCTTTTTTAGATTACTCAAAAATGATTTTTTATGAAATGATGAAATCCTCTTTTATTTCAAACTTTTTTTGATGATTCGATCTAAGTAAATCAGGCCGAATGCGGTATTGAAATCCTCAATATCATTTAGGTTTTAAATTTTTCTATCTTAACTTTTCCTTATAAATTAGATTTTATATTTATTTCGAATGCTTCAAATTGTTTTGGTATTCAAAACCCGTGAATACTTTGATGGAATACGGCTTAATGGTTTTTGTAGCACAAGGGATTCCACCTTAGTTGTTTAAGTACAAAATAAACACCTTAATTCTTAGTGTAATTCAAAATTTTATAGCTAATTTTATACTATAAAATTTACAATTATGAGTTCCGATTTTAAAGTAAAAGTTAACGATACTTTTGAGTTTGATTTCAAAAAGGAAAGTGTCTCACAATTGGATGCAGTGAGTATTGAAACGAACAAATTCCATATTCTCCATCAAAATCTCCCTTACAAAGCTGAAATTGTCTTTTCAGACTTCAATCAAAAAAAATATACGGTCAAGGTGAATAACAATGTTTACCATATTGCTATTTCAAATCCATTGGACACCCTGATTAAAGAAATGGGTTTTGAAGTTGGAATATCAAAACAAGTCAATGTTATTAAAGCTCCCATGCCAGGATTAATACTGGAAATAAACGTTGAGGTTGGTCAAACTGTACTAGAAAATGACAATTTGTTAATTCTCACGGCAATGAAAATGGAAAACAGTTTGCTTTCGCCTCGCAACGGTGTAATCAAATCGATTGCTATTATTGTTGGTGATTCAGTGATAAAAGGGGATTTGTTAATCGAATTTGAATAGACAGCGTATGAAAAAGATAGTAGTTGCTAATAGAGGAGAAATTGCCATTAGAGTGATGAAAACTGCTCAAAAAATGGGAATAAAAACCGTGGCTGTTTATTCAACCGCTGATAGGAACTCGCCTCACGTAAAATATGCGGATGAAGCTGTTTGGATAGGTGAATCTCCTTCGAACCAATCCTATTTATTAGGAAGTAAAATTATAGAAGTGGCCAAAGCTTTACATGCAGATGCTATTCATCCAGGATATGGTTTTTTGAGCGAAAATGCCCAATTTTCACAAGATTGTGAGTTGAATAATATTATTTTTATTGGTCCAAAGCCAAAAGCCATTGAGATAATGGGAAGTAAACTAGCTGCAAAAGACGCAGTTTTGAAATACAATATTCCAATGGTTCCCGGAGTAGATCACGCCATTACTGATATAGAGGAAGCCAAAGTAACTGCTAAAAAGATTGGTTTTCCTATTTTGATTAAAGCCTCTGCTGGAGGTGGTGGAAAAGGAATGCGTATTGTCGAAAAAGAAAGCGATTTTGAATCTCAAATGAATCGAGCTATTAGTGAAGCGGTTGCTGCTTTTGGTGATGGGTCAGTTTTTATAGAGAAATACGTGGCTTCTTCGAGACATATCGAAATTCAAGTTATGGCTGACAGTCACGGTAATGTATTGTATTTTTTTGAAAGAGAATGTAGTATTCAACGCCGTCACCAAAAAGTTATAGAAGAAGCTCCTTCGTCAGTTTTGACGCCCGAAATACGACAAAAAATGGGGGAAGCTGCAGTTCTTGTGGCCAAATCTTGCGATTATCTAGGTGCTGGAACGGTTGAATTTTTATACGATGAAAATGATAATTTTTATTTCCTTGAAATGAACACCCGTTTGCAAGTAGAACATCCTGTTTCCGAATTGATTTCTGGAGTAGATTTGGTAGAACTTCAAATCAAGGTGGCTCGAGGCGAAGCATTAACCATCAAACAAGAAGATCTAAAAATTAATGGACATGCTATGGAATTGCGTGTTTATGCCGAAGATCCAATGAATGATTTCTTACCAAGCGTTGGGCATTTAGATGTATATCAATTGCCAATAGGCAATGGGATTAGGGTTGACAATGGTTTTGAACAAGGTATGGATATTCCAATTTATTACGATCCACTGTTGTCTAAATTGATTACTTATGGGAAAACCCGTGAAGAAGCCATAGAATTAATGATTAAAGCCATCGATGATTATAAAATTGAAGGAGTGCAAACTACTTTGCCTTTTGGAAAATTTGTTTTTGAACATGATGCATTTCGTTCAGGAAAATTCGATACCAATTTTGTTAAACAATATTATTCCCCAGCAATATTAAAAATTCAAATGGAAAAAGAGGCTCAAATCGCTGCACTTATAGCTTTGAAGCATTATTTTGAAGATCAAAAAGTTTTACGTTTACCAAACTAAAATATTATGGAAGATAAAATAAACGACCCGAGCAATAGCGAACAGGTAAAGCAATTAAACGATAAAATTACTCAAGCCCATTTGGGTGGAGGTTTAAAACGGATTCAAAAACAACACGAAAAGAAAAAATTGACTGCTCGAGAGCGCGTCGATTATTTAATGGATGAAGGTTCTTTTGAAGAAATTGGAATGTTGGTTACCCATAGAACTACTGACTTTGGAATGGAAAAAGAACTGTATTATGGTGATGGAGTTATCACGGGATATGGAACCATAAACGGAAGATTAGTTTACATTTTTGCTCAAGATTTTACGGTTTTTGGTGGAGCCTTATCAGAAACACATGCCGAAAAAATATGTAAAGTAATGGATATGGCTGTCAAAATGGGTGCGCCAATGATTGGGCTGAATGATTCTGGTGGAGCTCGAATTCAGGAAGGTGTCCGTTCCCTTGGCGGTTATGCCGATATTTTTTACAGAAACGTTCAAGCTAGTGGTGTGATTCCACAGATTTCAGCAATTATGGGTCCTTGTGCTGGTGGAGCCGTTTATTCTCCTGCAATGACTGATTTTACAATGATGGTTGAAGGTACCAGTTATATGTTTGTTACTGGACCAAATGTGGTGAAAGCTGTGACTAATGAGACTGTAACTTCAGAAGAATTGGGTGGAGCCGTTACACATTCAACAAAATCTGGAGTAGCACACATCACTTCTGGAAATGATGTGGAATGTTTAGAAGATTTAAAACGATTGTTGAGTTATTTGCCACAAAGCAATAAAGAAACCGTAAAGAATTTGCCTTATATTTTAGGAGATGAAGTTAGAAATAAATTGGCAACAATAATTCCGGATAGCACAAATAAACCCTATGATATGCACGGAGTAATTTCCGAGATTATTGACGATGAATCGTTTTATGAAATTCATAAAAATTACGCTGAAAACATCATCGTGGGATTTGCAAGATTAGCAGGAAGAAGTATAGGCATTATTGCCAATCAACCTATGTTTTTAGCAGGAGTTTTGGGTGTGAAAAGTTCAAAAAAAGCAGCTCGTTTCACTCGTTTTTGTGATTGTTTTAATATTCCATTATTAGTTTTAGTTGATGTTCCCGGATTTTTGCCTGGAACGGATCAAGAGTGGGAGGGAATTATTGTTCATGGCGCAAAATTATTATATGCCTTGAGTGAAGCAACGGTGCCAAGAGTAACCGTAATTACAAGAAAGGCTTATGGAGGAGCTTATGATGTAATGAATTCAAAACACATTGGGGCAGATATGAATTTTGCTTGGCCTACTGCAGAAATTGCCGTGATGGGTGCCAAAGGAGCTTCGGAAATTATATTCAAAAAAGAAATCAGCGAAGCCGAAGATCACGAAGCAAAACTATTGGAAAAAGAAACAGAATTTGCTAATTTGTTTGCAAATCCATACACTGCAGCTCAAAGGGGATTTATTGATGAAGTTATTTTGCCGCAAGACACTCGAAGAAAATTGATAAAAGCTTTTAGTATGCTCGAAAATAAAGTAAGTGTCACGCCCAAAAGAAAACACGGAAATATTCCATTGTAAAAGAGATTTTCTAAGTTCTGAATTTTAATTTTTATTGTTTATTTTTGAGAAATAATTATAAACATTAAAGATGAAAAGGTATTATATATTTTTCGTAATTATTACTTTTGTCTTTGCTTTTGCTAATGTTTCTTGCAATTCAAAAAGAGAAAATAATATTGAATTACTTACAGAAAAACCACTAGAAGTCTCGATCCATCGAAGCAACATTTTGATTGATAGTGCTGCTATTAATTCTTTTTACGCCACCTATACTGAATTAAAAAAGTATCAGGAAAACACCTTTTCTTTATATCAGAAACATAATTTTAATCAGGTTTGGTTTGATAATAAAGGAATTGTAGAATTTGGTCATTCCTTATACGCTCAGTATTCTAATATTGATAAGGAAGGACTTACAGTTGTTTTTCCATATCAAAAAAAATTAGATGGTATTTTTCACGACGAGATTGAAAGCCCATTAAATCAATCTGATACAGAGTTAATGATTACCAATCTTTACTTCTTTTATGCCGATAAAGTTTATAATGGATTGGATTCTAAAGTGACTACAGAAATGGGTTGGTTATTACCACGTAAGCAAATTTCCTATGTCAGTTTATTGGATTCTGTGATGCAAAATTCAAAAGTTTCATTAGATGATAAAAAAGTTCTTATTGGACAATATTATAAACTTCGAGAGGTTTTAGTGAAGTATCGGGAAATTGAAAAAAAAGGTGGTTGGAATCCAATTGATTTAGAACCAAATTTGAAATCATACAAACCCGGTGATAGTGCCAAAGTTATTGGACAAATTAGAGAAAGATTATTTGTTACTGGCGATATAAAAAACAATAACAAGAGTACTATTTATGATAAAGAACTTATTGAAGCCGTAAATCATTATCAAATTCGAAATGGATTTAAAAGCGATAACTCTATTCTTCCCAAACATATAAAAGAGATGAATAAAACAGTTGCTGATAGGATAAAGCAAATCATGGTAAATATGGAGCGTTGCCGTTGGATGTCTCCAGATATTACAAATTCATACGAATATGTTCTAGTGAACATTCCATCTTACAATCTTACTTTTATTAGAGATGGAAAAGTGGCATTAAAATCGCCTGTAGTAGTTGGAAAGACGATGAATAAAACAGTTATTTTTAGTGGTAAAATGAGTTATATAGTTTTTAGTCCCTACTGGTATATTCCTACAAGTATTATAAAGAAAGAAGTCAAACCTGGAATGGCAAAAAACAAAAATTATCTTGCTCAGCACAATATGGAATGGAATAACGGGAACGTTAGACAAAAACCTGGAAAAAACAATTCATTGGGTTTGGTAAAGTTTATTTTCCCCAACTCCAATAACATTTATTTGCACGATACACCTTCAAAAAGTTTGTTCGAAAACGAAACCAGAGCCTATAGCCATGGTTGTGTGAGAGTAGGAAAAGCGAGAGACTTAGCCATCACTATTTTGAAAGAAGATAAAAATTGGACTCCAACCAAAATAGATGCTGCAATGAATTTAGGTAGAGAAAATGCTTATGTTTTGAAAAATAAAATACCAGTTTATATCGGTTATTTTACAGCTTGGGTCAATGAAAATGGACAACTAAACTTTTTTCAAGATATCTATGAAAGAGATGATCGATTGGCGAAATTACTTTTTAGTAAAAAATAGCTGTGCGTGGTTTTAATACTATTCTACTATTCTTCAAATCTTACTATTTTTTTTGTATGGCTTTTAAAAATTATTTAACAGTAAGATCATAACTGTATAAATAATCTTCCCTTACAAAACCCATTTTGTTGTATAAGCCTTGTGCAACGGTATTGCTTTTTGATGTTCTTAATCGGATTAAGTTGGAACCCAATTCTTTTGCCAAAGCAACTGTTTGTGATATTAATTTTTTACCAACTCCATTTTTCCTAACATTTGGGTCTACGTATAAGTCGTTTAAAATCAGTATCTTATTTAGTGCTAAAGAAGAAAAGGTGATGTAAATCAAGGTGAAACCAATGGCTTTTTCAGGATTGTTTTCAACAAAAGCCAAAAAAACGGTTGCCTCATTATTTTCTATTCTATCCTTTAAGTAGGCTTTATGTTTTTCAATATTTGACGGGTTTTTATAAAACACTACATATTGGTCAAACAAATTTGTCAATTGATCTAAATCTTGAAGTGTAGCTTTACGTATCATATTTTTATAATAATTTAGACATTAATATTTCATCTATAAATAGATCCTTGCTTTTTAAATAAGTATAATTTTTTAAAACACCTTCTTTTGTAAACCCAACATTTTCATAGAGATGTATAGCTTTCCCATTATGAACGGCAACGCTCAATTCAATTCTTAAAACTCCTGTATTGGTGCAAAAATCAATAATTTCCTGCATCATTTTTCTGCCAAATCCTTTTCTAAAATAGTCAGGATTAATGGCAAGTCCTCCTAAATATAAAATGTGTTCATTTATGTGTTTTTGCCTAATGATCTTCCACATTCCAATATTTTCTATGCCGTTTTATGTAGGAATAATACTTCTTCTTTAATCAAATCATCAAAAATGGGACTAAAAGTTTCTTCCATCATTTCATAAAGTAAATACGGATTTATTTCTAGATTCATATATAAATAATAAAAATAAAAAAAATCGTTCGATTTTACTTTTTCTATCATAATAAATTTCTAATTCTTATGTTCAACAAAAACATGTTTTACTTCTTCACCAGTTTCTACTAATCCATAAGCCTTTTTAAACCCAATTAATTTTACTTTGATATTTTCTTCTTTGGATTTAATTTTTTTAAATTCTTTTATCAAATCCAATACATCATGTGCTATATAAACAGTATCGGAAGCATTTATCTCTACTTTAGAATTTTCTGGAATAGAAGCTAAAGTTGATTTAATAGCTGCTTTGTTCAAAAACGAAACTTCTTGTGCTAAATCAATATGAATAACATCGCCATCATGGTATTCTTGTTTTCTGAAATTATAAGCTCTTTTCATATTTCCTTTCAAAATAAAAACGATACTAATTATCATTCCTAATGCTACACCTTTTAATAAATCAGTAAAAACAACGGCTAATAATGTAGCAATAAACGGAATAAATTGGTATTTTCCTTTTTTCCAAAAGTGAATAATTGTTTTTGGATTTGCCAATTTATAGCCTATAAGTAAAAGAACAGCTGCTAGAGTGGCTAAAGGAATTTTATTCAAAATAGCTGGAATAGTTACAACGCTAATCAGTAATAAAACACCATGAATTACGGCTGACATTTTTGACTTAGCTCCAGCACTATTATTAGCAGAAGTTCTTACCACAACAGATGTCATGGGTAACCCACCTAATAATGCACTTAACATATTTCCAATACCTTGAGCTTTTAACTCAATATTAGTGTCGGTATATCTTTTTTGTTTATCCATTCTATCTGCTGCTTCAATGCATAGTAATGTTTCTATAGAGGCAACAATAGTAATAGTGATAGCAACTATCCATACTTTTGAATTAAGAATTGCGGTAAAATCAGGAAACAAAAAAATACTTTTAAATTCTTCGATAGAACTTGGTACAGGTAAAGTTACCAGATGCTCACTTTTTATTGAAAAACTACTTCCAGATAAAATAAAAAATTCATTTACAAGTATACTAACTATTACTGCAATAAGTGCTGGAGGAACTAATTTCAATTTTTTTAGAAATTCAACTTTAGTCCAAGCAATTAATATTATAAGAGAAATTACTGTAATGATTATTGACCCTAATTGAATGTGACTTAAGGTTTGAAATAATTCTGAGAAAGTATTCTCTCCATCTGTTTGAAGAAAGGCTAAATCGCCTTCATAGTCTTTATCATAACCAAAAGCATGTGGAATTTGTTTCAAAAAAATGATGACACCTATTCCAGCTAACATTCCTTCAATTACATTGGTTGGAAAATAATTTGATATAGTTCCAGCTTTAATAAAACCTAATACAACTTGCATAATTCCAGCTATTAAAACCGCTAATAGAAAGGCATTAAAAGTGCCTAAATCAGTTATTGCTGTTAATACAATAGCAGTTAAACCCGCAGCTGGACCAGAAACACTTAAATGTGATTTACTTAAAACTCCAACTACAATTCCTCCAACTACCCCAGAAATAATTCCTGAAAATAAAGGAGCACCACTTGCAAGTGCTATTCCTAAACATAGTGGTAGTGCCACTAAAAAAACAACTAAACCTGAAGCAAAATCAGATTTAAGGTTGGTAAAAAGATTGGTTTTTTTTGTCATAATACTTAATTAAAAATTTAACACAGAGATTTTTCACATTATATAAAATGTGAATTGTTGATTTTATTTTTTAAAATCAACAATGTATCATAATTGTTGGGGTGGGGGATAAATATTTTTGAAGCAATTTTATAGTGTTTGGATAAATTCTCAGACTGAATTAAATTAGAATTTGAAAAAGAAAAGTCGTTAGGGACGTAATCAATATCAAAACTAAATACGGCTTCAATTTCTATGTTTGCTTTTTCTGGATCAGCATAACTAAAAAATACGGATGTATCTGTATTTTTCTTGATTACACTTACAATAGTTGGAGTAATAAGAAAGCTAGTAAAAACAAATAATAATAATTGTGTCTTTATCTTCATAGTATACAAAATTAGAATTTAAGAAATGAAATCAAAGCGATTGGATAAAATTAAATTAACATCTACTATTTTTATTAAAAACAATTAGGAAATAAGTGTTATTGAAATCTAAGAATTGTAAAAAAAATAACGCCGTTCATTACTTATAAAACCATCCCCATCGATGTTGTTTTAACTTTTTTCGCTTAAAAATTTTTCCTTATTGTATCATTACAAGTCATTTTTTAATCAATTATTATTTAACTGTATTTTTTTATAAAATATAATTACTATTATTTTTTATGGGGGTGTTTACCTTTTTTAGATTAAAATTATCAATTATTATGACTTTTTATATTAATTTTTTAAAAAAAGATTAAAAAATAGGGGGTATGATGTAATATTTAAATATTAATATAATAAAATAATATAAAAAAAATAGGGATACTATATTTTTTGACAATCATTTTTTGGTTATCGATAATTCTTTCGTAAATAAGTCAAAAAACGGCTTTTTAAGTTTTTAAGTTTAACAAAAGGTAATAGATTTGCCTCAGGAAAAATATTTTTTTCTACACGAATTTACAACTGTAAAATGATGTTTTCTTAATTATTGAAAATGCATTTTGTAGGAATAAATTTAAAAAACTAAAATTATTAAACAATTAAACAATTAAACTAAAACAAACATGAAAAAAGTAACACTTATTTTAGCATTAACACTTACTAGCATAATGACATTTGCTCAAGATTCAGCTGAAAGTACACCAAAATCTACTCCATTAGAAATTTCGGGTTCTGGAGATTTGTATTACAAATATGATTTTGCAAAAACTCCAAATATCGGAACAAGTTTTGCTTCAGATCAAAATTCTCTTTCTTTGGGTATGTTGGACATTGTTTTGAAAAAATCATTTGGGAAAGTTTCTTTTGTTGGTGAAGTTTCTTTTGGACCAAGAGGACAAAGTCAATCAATCCCTAATGTGGATGATCAGTCATTTCACATTCAAAATTTGTATGCTACTTATGCATTCACGGATAAATTTAGCATGACTGCAGGATATATGGGGACGTTTATTGGATATGAGGTAATTTCTCCAGTAGCAAATTTCCATTATTCTACGTCTTATATGTTTACAAACGGACCATTCCAAAACGCAGGTATCAAAGCTAACTACAAGATATCTGATAAATTTGGTGCAATGGTAGGTGTTTTTAACGATAAATGGAACGTATACACTGCAGATGAATCTAAAGGGTTAAATGCAATTGGAGCGCAAGTTTCATATGCTAGTGGTCCAGTTAGTGCTTATCTTAACTTTTTAGATGGCTCTGTGAGCGGGACAATTATAGATTTGACTGCGACATTCCAATTGTCTGAAAAATTTAAATTAGGTTTAAATGCTGCTGATTTTTCTAACACAGGAGATGTAGGTTACACAGGTTTTGCGTTATACCCATCTGTTGCTATTACTGATGCTTTTTCTTTAGGTTTGCGAGGGGAATATTTTAAGGCTAAGAAAGGGTCTGTTGAAGGAACTGATGTATATGGTATTGACGGAGATCAATCGGTAACCGCTTTTACTTTATCTGCTAATTATAAAGCAGGTGGATTTACTTTAATTCCAGAATTTAGATTAGATGGTAATTCTGAAGATCGTTTTAAGAAATCTAATGGAGGTGACGTTGGTTCCGCTGCTCAAGCTACTTTAGCTGTTGTTTACGGGTTCTAATAAAATTTCAAAAATAATTTTTTTTACTGCCAAGATGCTTTAGAGTGTTTTGGCAGTTTTTTTATTTTAATTTTTTCTATGAAAAAAGCGTATTGAAATTCTTTTCAATACGCTTTTTAAGTATTCAATTTTTTAAAGTACGAAACTTAAAATCTACTATTAAAATCTAGAAAAGAGTTAAAACTTCAATTGATACACTATGTCTAAATCCTTATTAGAGCTAATATTTACATCTAAATCTGTGACAAAGCCAGAATTCAAACCATAAACCCAACCATGTAGAGTAAGGTCTTGACCACTTTTCCAGGCAGATTGAACAATAGATGTTTTAGCTAAATCGAAAACTTGTTCTTTTACATTTATTTCTACAAAAGCATTGAATCGTTCATCTTCATTACTAATTGCATCCAAAAATTCTTGATGCAAACGATATACATCTTTTATATGTCGAATCCAATTGTCAATAATTCCAATAGAATCATTCTTCATTGCTGCATTTATACCTCCACATCCAAAATGTCCG
>CALPPA020000037.1 GCA_943325355.2 Klebsiella pneumoniae
AAACATCAAGCTCTTGGTACATTCCAAAAGAAAAATAAGAACCTTTTTGCCAATCCCCTAGTTTAAAACCACCACTGAAAATTTCTAATTGTTCATTTAAGGAAACCTTGTCATTTCTGGAAGTAGAAAATACGACATTTCGTAGTTTGGTATTAAAATCGACTCCGTTATCCGCAAATAAATCATAAACCGAAAAACCGCTGGAACCTACACTCGCAGAAAATCCCGAGAGTAAAGGAATACCAACAAACCAATTGTATTTGATATCAGAACCCGGATTACTCAACATAGATTGCGGAACTGATGTGAAATTATACAGAATCTGTTTGTTTTGGGAAAAACAACTTAATGTTATAAATAGTATATTAATAAAGAGTATTTTTCTCATTCCAATACTAAATAAACTGTGGCACTGGAACGCAATTTTAAACTTCCCAAACTACTTTCACTTAATCCTGGCCCTGGCAACATTGTAATAACAAAAGCAATTTTAGTTGTGGCCTTCAATATGTCAAGTTTCGTATTTTCAAATATTTCTGTTTTTGTGATCAAGTTTTGGGCACCTGAATAAGCAGGCACATTAAACGGAATGCTATAAATTGTATTATTATTGGCATCGAGAAAAGACAAATTAATGATATAGGCTCTATTTATGGTGTTATTAAATTCAAAGAAAAAATCAGCTCGTACTACGCTTTTTTTAAAATACTCATCTCTAAATACATTAAAATCGAGCAAATCTCCAGTTACGGTTTGTTCTATCCCACCACTCACAAATTGATTTGCTGGAACATCAAAAGAGGCTAAATTTGCTACTACCACAGGTTCTAGTATCAAGTCATTAACCTGATCAAAGTCTAATTCGCTGGAACACGATAAAGACAGCATAGAAAGGATGATTGTTGCTAAAATTTTCTTCATAATAGTAAAGTAATTGTTCAACTATAGTTCAAACAAAGATATTTGTGTTTTATTACTTTTAATGGTAGGCTCCAAATAATTTTGAGGCTACATTGTAAGCACTTTCAAAACTCGTTGCCCGTATGTTTGTGTTTTCTTTTTTAGAATTAAAATAGGAAAGTAATTTCTCTGTGGGCATATTACCAGTCAATACATCTCTCGCCATCGGGCATCCGCCAAATCCTTGAATAGCTCCATCAAAACGACGGCATCCTGAATTGTACGCTGCATCAATTTTCTCGAACCATTTTTCAGGTGTGGTGTGTAAATGGGCACCAAATTCAATCTTTGGATATTGTGGAATTAAATGCGAAAATAAATATTGAATTACCTCAGGAGTAGAACTGCCAATGGTATCCGAAAGCGAAAGGATTTTCACGCCCATATTAGATAATTTATCTGTCCACTCACTTACAATTTCAATATTCCAAGGATCACCGTAAGGATTCCCGAATCCCATCGAAAGATAAGCCACAACTTCTTTATTGTTTTTATCGGCGATTTCTAGAATTTCCTGCAAAGATAGTAATGATTCGGCAATGGTTTTGTGCGTATTCCGCATTTGGAAATTCTCTGAAATCGAAAAAGGAAAGCCTAAATATTGAATGGGTTGATGTTGCGAAGCGGCAATTGCGCCTTGAGTATTGGCTATTATTGCCAATAATTTACTTTGTGTTTTAGAAAGATCAAGTTGAGCCAAAACTTCGGCAGTGTCTTGCATTTGCGGAATAGCTTTAGGCGAAACAAAACTGCCAAAATCGATGGAGTCAAAACCCACACGAAGCAAGGACTGAATGTAAGCCACTTTCCTTTGAGTAGGAATAAATGTTTTTATTCCTTGCATTGCATCACGTGGACATTCGATAATTTTGATTGCTTCCATAGCCAAATATAAGAAAGTTTAGTGTCTAAAAACTTAAAGTTTTTCTAAAATCTTCTTATTAATAGCCTTTATCAAACCTGGACCTTCATAAATAAAACCAGTATACAATTGGATTAAACTAGCTCCTGCTTCCAATTTTTCGATTGCATCTTCAGCCGAATGGATTCCTCCTACTCCAATTATCGGAAACGCTTTATTGCTATTATCCGAAAGAAATCGAATGACTTCCGTAGCACGTTTTGCTAATGGTTTCCCGGACATACCACCTATTTCTACTTTATTTTTAGACTGTAATCCTTCACGAGATATGGTGGTATTAGTTGCAATAACACCTGCAATTTTAGTGGTTTTTACTATATCTATAATGTCTAGTAATTGAGTATTGGTTAAATCGGGAGCGATTTTTAATAAAATTGGTTTCTGTTTTGGCTTAGTCAAATTCTGGTTTTGCAGAGTTTGCAACAATTTTGTCAACGGCTCTTTTTCCTGTAATTCACGAAGATTTGGCGTGTTTGGTGAACTCACATTCACCACAAAATAATTGACATAATCGTATAAAGCATCAAAACAAATCAAGTAATCTTCGACAGCATTTTCGTTTGGAGTCACTTTATTTTTACCAATATTTCCTCCAATAAGAACGCCTTTATTTTTCTTTAATCGTTCTACAGCTTGTTGAACTCCACCATTATTAAAACCCATTCTATTAATAAGAGCAGTATCTTCTTCCAAGCGAAATATACGTTTTTTAGGATTCCCTTCTTGCCCTTTTGGTGTAATGGTTCCAATTTCGATAAAGCCAAAACCTAGAGTCGAAAACTCGGTGTACAAAGAAGCATCTTTATCCATTCCAGCAGCTAATCCAACTGGATTTTTGAACTTTAATCCAAAGACTTCTTTTTCCAATCGTTTATCATTGACAACATATAATGCTCTAAAAAGTGAAGGAATTCCTGGTATTTTGGATAAATTTCGAATTAATGAAAAGGTGAAATAATGAACTTTTTCGGGGTCAAAGCAAAATAGAATCGGGCGAATTAGAAGTTTATACATTTGATTGTGTGTTGTCGTGCAAAAATAGAATTATCTAATCGATTTTATAAATTTTTAAGTAGAATAATTTTACTATACTAGATTTTTGGTACAAGAAAATTTCTTCTTTACCAAAATTTCAGTTATTCTGTACAACTACTTATGCATTGAGATTTGTTCTACACTTGGTTTAAAACTACTTTCTGCAAACTAACCTCTGCAATCTTTTTCACTACCTTTGCCAAAAATAATTTTATGTCAAACACATATTTAGGCTTCCATTTTGCGGTGGAACCAAAAGAACTAGGTTCTGAAATTTTGATTGCCGAACTGGGTGAACTTCCATTCGAAAGCTTTATCGATAGTGATTTTGGAATTGTTGCTTACATCCAAAAAGAACTTTATGCAGATGGAATTCTTGATGATTTATTCATTTTGAAATCTCCTGAATTTACCATATCCTACAAAATCGAAGAAATTGACCAGGTTAACTGGAACGAAGAATGGGAAAAGAATTTTGAACCTATCGATGTGGATTGCAAATGCCACGTTCGCGCTCCTTTTCACCCAAGGACTGGAGCAGAATTTGATATTGTAATCGAACCAAAAATGAGTTTTGGAACAGGTCATCACGAAACAACTCATATGATGATTCAACATTTATTAGAGATGGATGTTGTGGGAATGAAAACGCTGGATATGGGTTGCGGAACAGCTATCTTGGCTATCTTGGCCGAAATGAAAGGTGCTCAACCTATTGATGCCATTGACATTGACAACTGGTGTTATTTGAATTCAATAGAAAATGCAGAACGCAATAATTGCAAGCACATTACTGTTTACGAAGGAGATGCTGCCTTGTTGAAAGACAAAAATTATGATTTGATAATTGCAAATATCAACAGGAATATTTTGTTGAACGATATGCAAAGTTATGTTGATTGCTTAAATCCAAAAGGAACCTTATTGCTGAGCGGTTTTTATACCGAAGACATCCTTTCTATTGATGCTTCTTGCACCGAAAAAGGCTTGACTTTTGTTAAAAAGTTCGAAAGAAATAATTGGGTTTCATTAAAATATGTAAATTAGTATTCGAAAATCACAATAATGGAAAGCAACAGAAAAAATCATTGGGAAACGGTTTATGAAACCAAGCAACCCAACGAAGTAAGCTGGACACAGGAAAATCCAAAAACTTCAATTGATTTTATTCGGGAAACCCATATAGAAAAGTCGGCAAAAATCATTGATATTGGTGGTGGCGACAGCAAATTGGTTGACTTTTTATTGGAAGAAGGATATGAAAATATAACTGTTTTGGATATTTCTTCAACAGCACTGGAAAGAGCCAAAAAAAGATTGGGGAAAAACGCCGAAAAAGTGAGTTGGATTGCATCTGACATCACTGAATTCAAACCTGATACCAGTTATGACATTTGGCACGATCGAGCCACATTTCATTTTTTGACCACAGGTGAACAAATAAACAAGTATGTTGAAATCACTGAAAAATGGGTGTCTGGTTTTTTAATAATTGGCACATTTTCAAACCAAGGACCTAAAAAATGCAGCGGATTAGAGATTAAACAATACTCGGAAACTGAACTTGAAAAACAATTTTCGAATCGTTTCAAGAAATTAAAATGCATTTCAGAAGACCATACAACACCTTTTGAAACCAAGCAAAATTTTACATTTTGTGCTTTTGAAAAAATTAAATAGAACAACTATTATTTTTATTTATAACCTACACAGTATTTAAAAATGAGTACCAAAGAAAAAATAAGAGAACGAGTTAGCCTGAAAGAAGCTACAACCATTAATAACGAAATTATAGTTTATAATGACGATGTAAATACTTTTGACCACGTTATCGAAACTTTGATTCGGGTTTGTGAACACACCCCTGAACAGGCAGAACAATGCTCCTTGATTGTGCATTACAATGGGAAATGCACTGTAAAAACTGGTGTTTTCGAAAAATTAAAACCTCAATGTACCCAATTACTTGAAGCGGGATTGAGTGCTGAAATAGTGTAAAATTTCAAGTTATAATATAAAAAAGCAGGACTTTCTTTTAAGAAAGTCCTGCTCTATTTTGAAACCGCATCATTTCAAATAATTATGCATAAGAAACCTTATATTTCTTATATGGTTCACCTTTAATGAGGCAATTTATCCTTCATCAATCCATATAAAAAAGTTCCGAAAAGCGCGCCAAAAAGCACTAATATTACCGGTAAAAAACCTGCTCCAAGTAATATAAATATTGGTCCAGGACAAGCTCCAACCAATGCCCAACCTAATCCAAAAAATATTCCTCCTATCCAGAACCTAGTTGAACCCGGCTCTTTGTCCTGAATTTGTATTGGCAACCCTTTGATATCTTTTATACTTTTTCTTTTTATAATCTGAATGCCAATTACTCCCGTTACCACTGCAACCATAATAATTCCGTACATATGAAACGACTGAAACTGGAACATTTCATAGATTCTGTACCAAGAAACGGCTTCAGATTTTGTCAAAACAATTCCGAATACAAACCCAACCAATAAATATTTTAATGCGTTCATATCTAAAAAATTAGGGGGAATAAAAAATGTGACATAATCAATCCTCCAATAAAAAATCCAATCACGGCCTTCAATGATTTAATTTGTAAATTGCTTAATCCAGATATTGCGTGTCCTGAAGTGCAACCACTTGCGTAACGCGTTCCAAAACCTATCAAAACTCCACCAATAATCAATATAAAAATCATTTTTGGAGATTCAAAAATAGCATTACCAAATAAAGCATCAGGTAACAATTTACCGTTTGGAGTATCGATTCCCAGCTGTGCGAGTTGAGCAATCGTTTTTGGATTGATGTCCACATTTGAAGCGTCACTCATAAAATGAACTGCAACAAAACCACCAAACATAGCTCCAATAACTACCAATAAATTCCATCGCTGCACTTTCCAATCCACATCAAAAAAAGAAACTCGTTTTCCAATTCCAGTCATCGAACACAAAGTGCTCAAATTAGTAGACATCCCAAAAACTTTTCCGAAATAAATCAAGCAAAGCATTATCATACCAATCAAAAACCCAGAAATATACCAAGGCCAGGTTTGAAATAAAATCTCCATATCCTAAAATTTATTTTGCGAAAATAATAATTCTAACTTTACAAAGTAGAATTATTAAGGCATAATTGTTGTTTATGGCAACAATACCATTTAAATTTGTTCTTTATAGTAACCAAAGAATTTCATCCAAAAAAAACGGAATACAATCCAAAATTAAATATAATTATGAAAAAAATAGTGTCTTTTATTGCCCTGCTTTTTATCGCCACTTCGTGTGTCAGCACCCAATCGACCCTTAAAAATACAGATGACAATGCTCCCACACCAACCCTATTAAATAATAATACTTTTGCAATTACAGAATACAGTAAGGATAAAAGATACGGATATGAGAAGGATTATCCCATAAATGTTTTTTTTGGAGGCACTTGGAGTGAAACCAATAACGAATATCGTTTTTTGAATGCTTTGGCTGGGCCAAATGGGGAAAAAATAAGCTACAAAAAATTAGAAAGTTGCTGTCCGTTTCCCACAAAAAGAAGCGAAATGGGTGCCGGTTTACTGAGCGTATATGAATTAAGATGGGAAGGACAACAAAATCCAATTACATTATATTTGAATATATACGAAAAAGGAACTCTTATGGTTCCTCTGGGACTTACATTGAAGAAAATTTAATTCTAAATCTTATCTCGAAGTATCGGGAGTAAATCATAAATCCTGACTATCTTTGCACTTTCAAAATCACTTTATGAACATACACAACATTCCTCAAATAAAACATACAGATAGTGGTAACTTCTTTTTATTGGCTGGACCTTGCGCCATTGAAGGGGAAGAAATGGCAATGCGAATTGCTGAAAAGTTAATTGGAATTACTGATAAATTAGAAATTCCTTTTGTTTTCAAAGGTTCCTTCAAGAAAGCTAATCGCTCTAGAATTGATAGTTTTTCAGGAATTGGAGATGAAAAAGCGTTGCAAATTCTTCGTAAAGTTTCGGAAACTTTTGGTGTTCCTACCGTTACTGATATTCACACTAATGAAGATGCCGCTATGGCTGCTGAATATGTTGATGTTTTACAAATCCCTGCTTTCTTGGTTCGTCAAACAGATTTAGTGGTGGCTGCTGCCAATACAGGAAAAGTCGTAAACCTGAAAAAAGGACAATTTATGAGTCCTGAAAGTATGAAACACGCCGTACAAAAAGTATTGGATTGCAACAATCAAAGCGTAATGGTGACTGACCGAGGAACGATGTTTGGCTACCAGGATATGATTGTAGATTTTCGTGGAATTCCTACAATGCAAAATTATGCCACTACGGTTCTTGACGTAACCCATTCCTTGCAACAACCCAATCAAACTGCTGGCGTAACCGGCGGAAGACCTGATATGATTGAAACCATTGCAAAAGCTGGGATCGCTGTAGGTGTGGACGGAATTTTCATAGAAACCCATTTTGATCCTGCCAATGCAAAAAGCGATGGTGCCAATATGCTGCATTTGGACTACTTCGAAGGATTGATGACCAAGTTAGTAGCCATCAGAAAAACCATCAATCAATTTTAAATTTATTTTTTTGAAAACAATTTATATTTTCCAAACATTTATATTTTTATGTCTTTCTTTGAGTTCTTTTGCTCAAAATGATACTATCGTAAAAGAAAGATACACTGCTCACAATAAAGGAAAATTTACCGTTTCTTGGGGTGGAAACAGAGAAAAATTTACAGAATCAGACATCCATTTTATGGGTGATGATTATAATTTTCTGGTTCATAATGCTGAAGCTCACGATAAACCCAAAGGTTGGCATATGGATTATATTACGCCTGGCAGAATGACGGTTCCTCAAACCAATTTTAAATTGGGTTATTTCATTACTGATAAATACAGTATTTCAATTGGAGAGGATCATATGAAATATGTAATGACACAAAACCAAACTGCTAACGTAACTGGTTATATTAATTTACCTGCTAATCAATCTGGATCTTATTACAACGGAGGTTATAATAATACACCCGTAGATATGTCTCAAAATGGTGCTCAGGAAGGTGGTTTTGAGGAAGGTACAACTCAAGAAGGTATTCCTGCTTTTCTAATGTTCGAACACACCGATGGGTTAAATTATGTTTATACAGAAATTGCTAGACAAGACGATATTTCACATTGGTTTGGCATTAAAAACACCGATAAATTTCAAGTAAACATCAACGAAGGATTTGGAATAGGAGTCTTATATCCAAAAACCAACACTACGCTTATGGGAAAAGAAAGACACGATGCTTTTCACGTCTCGGGTTATGGAACTTCACTTAAAGCAGGTCTCAACTTGACAATTTTCAAGTATTTTACTATCGAAGGCGTTTTAAAAGGCGGATATATTAATATGCAAGATATTAGAACCACGAAAAGTTCATCTGACACTGCAAAACAGGAATTTTTCTTTGGTGAAACAATTATTGCCTTTGGAGGAATTTTAAGAGTTTAATTCGATTCGTTGCTTTGAATATAAAATCTCCCAAAAGGAGATTTTTTTATGCGTACAAACATCGAACTTCTAAAATCACATCTTTAAGAATTGGGTTATTAATGCTTTCTAAACTATAATACCGCATCGACTTTATAGTAGTTCTTTTTTCGCTAACTAGAAACTCTTGGTTGCGTTTCAATTGAAAACCTTTAAAAATACCAGCATCAACAAAACCTTTTTTTGGACTAGAATTTAAATAACAAAACATCTTCTTTTTATAATAAAAACATGGAATTCCCCATTTAAATAGCAACTCTAATTCTGGGATTTCTCTTTCGAAAACACTAATTAAGTGAAGCAATATTGATTGCAGTTTTTCGGGTTGTCGAAAGATATATTCATCAGTAAGTCTCATTTTGTAAAAATAATTAAAAAAACTGTTGTTTTTTCCTTAAATTAGTGCAATCATAATTTTCAGAACTATGAATACTAAAATCGGAATCCTGTTCTCCACAGTTGATGGACAAACACTAAAAATTTGCAACGAACTCAAAGAAATTTTAGTCGAAAAAGGCAACGCGGTCGAATTGTTCTCGATTGAAGATTTTGACAAGAAAGTGACCGATTACGACAAGTTTATCATTGGCGCAAGCATACGTTACGGAAAACACAACCCGAAAATTATTGAATTCATAAACGAGAATAAGTTAGCGATTGAAAAAACTGAGAATGCCTTTTTTTCCGTCAATCTTGTGGCGAGAAAACCAGAAAAAGCCAGCCCAGAAACCAATCCATATTTCATTAAATTCCTCAAAGAAATTAATTGGATTCCCAAAACATCAGCTGTATTTGCAGGAAAATTAGATTATCAAAAATATCCATTTACTGATAGATTAATGATTCAACTCATTATGTGGATGACAAAAGGACCAACCAACTCCAAAACAAAAATAGAATACACGGATTGGGACAAGGTGAAAGAATTCGCTGTTTTAATTAATAATATATGATGTTTATGGTTTTGCTTGAGTTTCTAAAAAAATTATTATAACTTTCAAGACTTTAAAAAACGAATATTTCTATTAAAAACATCTACTGGATTACTCTGTAGATTTTTTTAGAAACTCAAATTAATCCTCAAAATGAGCAGACCCCTAAGTTGGTATTTAAGAAGACATCCCCTATTGTATAAAATTAGATATCGGTTAGTATCCAAAAAATCTAGTTTAGAGTCCATCGAAAAATTTTGCTACAATGATTTTAATAAAAAAACTGACATTCCGAATTTATTTTATGAAGTAAATAATTTAATCTTTGCGAATTCAAAAAAGGATTTAAACAATTTCGAAAAGGCCACAACTATAGCAATTTGGTTAAAAGACAATGTTAAGGGTGGACCGGGATTAGGGAAATCTTCATCCACAGCCTTAAAAAAAATGATTAATGGAGAAGGCGGTGTTTGCAGTGATTTTTCACAAATTTATTCAAATTTTTGTGTCATCAATGATATAAAAGTTAAAGAATGGGGAATGAAAAGTTTGTCTCAAGATGCAAAAGTAAGAGGCGGACATTCCTTTAATGAAGTGTATTGCCCAGAATTTCAAAAATGGATAATGATAGATGTTGCAAAGTCTATCTTATTTTATAACTCAAATAAAGACATCCCGCTGTCGACATTAGAATATATACGTCTGAAAAAAGAAGGCAAGGAAATAGCTATTACAACTATAGGAACAAAGGAAGCAGTTGAAAACAACAACGTGGAGAATATCTTTCTAATTTCAGATTCATTACCATTTGTAATCACCAATTACGATAACAAAACCATTGATTTATTAATTGACAAACTCGATTTTTTACCCGAGTCAATCATTCATGGTATACTTATTCTCGTTGGCAAAGGGTATTGCTATGAGTTTCCAATACAAGAATAAAAAAAAACGGTGCCAAAAGCACCGTTTATATTTTAAAATCAACCATTATTTTTTTGGAGGCAAAGCAGCGTTTATCGGTACTCTATCTACATATTGATTGACCATATCAATTTTATCATTGGCATCAAAATGATAAGAATTATGAATCCATTGCGTCATCGTGCCACCGCCTTTGTATTTCGCAGTCACTTGATACCAAGACAATAACCAGTATCCATCAACTGGTATATTTCCTTTTTCATTGATTTTTAATGGCAACCAAATATCTTTAGTAAAAGTAATGGTCTCAATAACATTTGTTCTTCTTTCTCTCCAATATTTATCAATGGCAGGTTTTCCTACTAAGCTATCGCCGCTGTTCCAATAAAATTTTGCATTATCAGCATACATAGACATCCAAGCATCCATATCACCTTTTGATAAAGCCTCGAGTGATTTTTTTCCGATTTCCGAGTATTTTGCGTCGGCAAATTCTACTGGTGCAACTGTTGTTGCAGTATCAGCTGTTGTTGTTGCAGATTCCATAGCTGCTTCTTTTTTGCATCCTATAAATAAGGAAGCACACAAGACAAATAAAAATAGTTTTTTCATAAATAAAAGATTTAAGTTAGTAATATACAAATAGTTAAAAATTCTTTTTGAAAAAATACTTTTGGGGAGAATTGGGAATAAATTTAACAATAAAAAAGGGATATTACTATTTTTTTTAGAAGAAAAAGATATAAAAAGTACTGATTGTCAATTATTTATAAATATTTACTTACGCATAATTTTTAAAATTATTATTTTTAAAACTAAGTCCAAATAAGAAAAAAATGACTTTAGCCCTTAATGAAATTGATTATATTTGTATAAAAACTACAAAAATGCAACATATCATAGACCGCTTTATAAGTTACGTTATCATTGACACTGAATCCGATTCAAGTTCAGAAACTACTCCAAGCACCGAAAAACAATGGGATTTGGCCAATAAATTAGTCGAAGAACTCAAAAGTATTGGAATGCAAGACGTTACGATTGACGACAAAGCCTATATTATGGCTACTTTGCCTTCCAATGTCGATCACAAAGTTCCTACAATTGGATTTATTTCACACTTTGACACCACTCCAGATTTTACAGGTGCCAATGTAAAACCACAAATTATCTCCAATTATGATGGTAAAGACATCGTTTTAAATGCCGAGCAAAATATCAT
>CALPPA020000038.1 GCA_943325355.2 Klebsiella pneumoniae
AAAAATAAACAAAATGGAAGTTTTAAAAATAGCAACAGCAGGAAGCGTCGATGACGGAAAAAGCACTTTAATTGGAAGATTGTTATATGACACACAATCATTGACTACGGATAAATTAGAGGCAATCGAAAAAAGTAGCAAGCAAAAAGGATACGATTATCTTGATTTTTCTTTGGCTACCGATGGATTAGTTGCCGAGCGTGAACAAGGAATCACGATTGATGTAGCGCATATTTATTTTTCGACTGCCAAGAAAAGTTACATCATTGCTGATACTCCAGGTCACGTTGAATATACCAGAAATATGGTTACTGGAGCTTCGACATCGCAAGTTTCCATCATTTTGATTGACGCTCGCAAAGGAGTTATTGAGCAAACCTACCGTCACTTTTTCATCAATAATTTATTGCGTGTCAAAGAAGTGATAGTTGCCGTAAACAAAATGGATTTGGTTGATTACTCGGAAGAAGTGTATAACAAAATCAAAGCCGATTTTCAAGCATTGAATGCCAAAAGCACGTTCAAAGAACAAAACGTTAGTTATATTCCGTTGAGCGCTTTGACTGGAGATAATGTTGTAGAGTCATTAGGCGGAATGCCTTGGTACACAGGTCAAACAATCTTACAACATCTTGAAGCCTTGGAGCCTGCAGATGTGTATGAAAAAGGCAAAACACGTTTCCCCGTTCAAACCGTAATTCGTCCAAAAACAGAGCAATACCACGATTTTAGAGGTTATGCCGGAAAATTATACGGAAATAATATTAAAGTTGGTGATGCCGTAACGGTATTGCCATCTTTGACGGAATCCATAGTGACTAACATTCACTTTTTTGACAAACAATTTGACGAAGCGACTGTTGGATCTTCCATCACAATTGAATTAGAGAATGATATCAACGTAACAAGAGGCGATATGATTGTAAAATCTAACGAATTGCCGAGAGTCGAAAAAGACATCAACACCACAGTTTGCTGGATGGACAGTAAAAAATTGGTTCCGGGAGCAAAATATTTTGTACAACACAACACAAACAGGGTTTTGGCCAAAATTGACAGCGTTAAAAATGTTATTGCAACTGATTTCTCAGGAACAAAAGAAGCATCTCAATTAGCTATAAACGAAATAGGAGAAGTAAATATCAAATTAAGCAAAGCCATTTATTTTGATACTTATAATGACAACAAATCAAATGGGGCTTTTATTTTAATAGATGCTGCCACAAATACAACAGCAGGAGTTGGATTTATAAGATAGTAATAGTTTAACGCTACTAAACCAACACAACAACCAAGAACAACTACAACAATAAAAATTATGCAGAGTTTTAGAACAGAAATAGAAGATCCGATTGTCCAAAAAGACATTATCGATTTAGAAAGAAAAATCGCTTTATTCCGTGACGGAAAAATTGATGACGAACGTTTCCGAAGCCTTCGTTTGGCTAGAGGAGTTTATGGTCAGCGTCAAGAAGGCGTTCAAATGATTCGTATCAAATTACCTTTTGGAAAAGTAAGTAGCGAACAATTGCATCGTATTTGCATCGTTTCAGATGAATATTCTACTGGACGTTTGCACATTACCACGCGTCAGGATATCCAGATTCACTATGTAAGTTTGGACAGAACCCCTCAACTTTGGGCTGAATTGGAAAAAGATGATGTTACCCTTCGTGAGGCTTGCGGAAATACTGTAAGAAATATTACCGCTAGCGAAATTGCAGGAATCGATATTAATGAGCCATTTGATGTTTCGCCTTATGCTTATGCTTTGTTTCAATTTTTGCTTCGTAATCCGGTAAACCAAGAAATGGGCAGAAAAGTAAAGATTTCATTCTCTTCGTCAGATAAAGATACGGCTTTGAGTTATTTACACGATTTAGGATTTATTCCAAAAATTGTAAATGGTGAAAGAGGATTTAAAGTAATGCTTGGTGGCGGATTAGGTTCGCAGCCACACCACGCCGAATTGCTTTCTGAGTTTATTCCAGTAAACCAAATTATCCCGACAACCGAAGGAGTTTTGAGAATATTTGATCGTTATGGCGAAAGAGCCAAACGTTTGAAAGCACGTATGAAATTTTTAATCAAAGATTTAGGAAGAGACGAGTTCTTGCAATTAGTTGACGAAGAGAAAAAAGCCTTGTCTTATCAATCGGTTGAAATAGATACTACTGCTTTCGATAGTCCAATTCCTGAACCTTTAGTGGCAGCGCCAAAAGTAGAAATTGAAGATAGTGTAGCATTCAACGCTTGGAAAAAATCAAACGTAATTCAGCAGAAACAAGCCGGTTATGTAGCCATTGGAATCAAAGTTTCATTAGGCGATTTTTACACGGATAAAGCGAGATTATTAGCGGATTTAATTAAAAATTATGGAGCTAATGAATTGCGTTTTTCATTAAGACAAAACATACTTATTCGCCACATAAAAGAAGAAAATTTACCATTTTTCTACCAAGAATTATCCAAATTAGATTTTGTGACTTTGGGTTACGATAGTACTGCTGATATTACCGCTTGTCCAGGAACCGATACTTGTAATCTAGGAATTGCGAGCAGCACTGGAATTGCGACAGAACTAGAACGTGTTTTAGCAACAGAATATCCACAATACAGCAACAATCAAGGAATTACCATCAAAATTAGTGGTTGTATGAACGCTTGTGGACAACACAATATGGCCGAAATTGGCTTCCAAGGAATGTCCATCAATTCAGGAAAATTAGTAGCTCCAGCATTACAAGTGTTATTGGGAGGCGGAAATTTAGGAAATGGTGAAGGAAGATTTTCTGATAAAGTAATCAAAATCCCAAGCCGAAGAGGACCAGACGCGTTGCGTTTCCTTTTAAATGATTTTGAAGCGAATGCCAACGGACAATCTTTCTTGAATTACTACGATGCCAAAGGCGAAAAATATTTTTTCGATTTATTGACACCACTTGCAAATATTACAAACCTTACCGAAGCTGATTTTGTTGATTGGGGAAATGCCGATAATTATGTAAAAGCCATTGGAGTAGGAGAATGCGCAGGTGTGGTAATTGATTTAGTGGCTACTTTGATTTATGAAGCTAAAGATAAATTAACTTTTGCCCAAGAAGCTTTTGATGATAAAAAATGGGCAGATGCGATTTATTTAGCTTACGCTGGATATGTAAATGGAGCCAAAGCGTTATTGCTTGCCGAAAACCAGAAGACAAATCACCACGCCGGAATCATCGATTTATTTGATGCCGTTTTTATCGAAAGCAATAAAATAGAGTTGGATTCCACTTTCAGAGAATTGGTATATCAAATCAACCAAAACGAACCTTCAGAGGAATTTGCTCAAAAATACATTCAAGAAGGAGCCGCTTTTTTCGAAAAAATAGAAATATACAGAGCAAAAGATTTAGCAAATGAAGAATAAAATACAACCCAAAGTAACTTTAGTGGGCGCAGGACCTGGCGATCCAGACTTGCTTACGCTCAAAGGCGTAAAAGCACTTGCTGAAGCGAAGGTGGTTTTGTATGATGCTTTGGCAAATGAATCAATAATGAATCACGCTCCTAAATCCGCAATTAGAATATTTGTTGGGAAAAGAAAAGGCTGTCACAGCTATTCTCAAGATCAAATCAACCAGTTAATCGTTGATAATGCGTTAACTTACGGCAATGTGGTTCGGCTAAAAGGAGGCGATCCCTTCATCTTTGGTCGTGGCAGTGAAGAAATAGAATTCGTGGAAAGTTTTGGAATCCCAACATTTGTGGTTCCTGGAATTTCCTCGGCTATTGCAGTTCCGGCTAATCAAGGAATTTCGTTGACAAAAAGAGGAATTTCCGAAAGTTTTTGGGTAATCACCGGAACAACTTCAGAAAGGAATTTATCCGCTGATATTGCTCTTGCGGCAAAGTCATCAGCAACTGTAGTGATTTTGATGGGAATGAGCAAATTGGCGCAAATTGTTTCATTGTTCCAAAAAGAATCCAAAGGAGAAACGCCTATTGCGATTATTCAAAATGGAACTTTGTCTAGCGAAAAATTTGGCATTGGAACCATAAATTCCATTCAAAAAGTAGTTGCCGAGAATAAATTAAGCAACCCAGCAATAATAGTCATTGGCGAAGCAGTAAGAGAACGTAACAAGCTCAAAGGATTTTATAAAGAATTTGCATCCAATAAAGTCTGCGCAAGAGAATAATGGAAAGAAACGAATTATATCCCATTTTCCTTAAACTACACAACCTCAAAGTTCTGATTGTAGGTGGAGGAAATGTAGGTTTAGAAAAATTGTCGTTTATGTTGAAATCCAGTCCAAATGCTAATGTTGAGGTTGTTGCCCCAAGGTTTCTTCCAGAATTAGAAATCTTAGCACAAAAACATCCATCGGTTAAATTAACCCATAAAAAATTCAATCGCTGGATGCTCCGCAAAAAACATATGGTTATTGCCTGCACAGATGATTTGAAAGTCAACAAACGCATATACGATTTGTGTCGAAAAAAACACTTGATTTGCAATATTGCTGACACACCTGAGTTATGTGATTATTACCTTGGCGGAATCGTGACCAAAGGAAATGTCAAAATTGCGATTTCAACCAACGGGAAATCACCCACAACTGCCAAAAGATTAAGGGAATTCTTCGAAGAAATTATCCCAGACGATATCAACAAAATGGTCGAAAATCTGAACGAATATCGCAAAACCCTTAAAGGCAATTTCGAGGAAAAAGTTCAAAAAATGAATGAAATTACCCAAGCTTTAAAAAACAAATAATAAAAAAATGATTAAGACAGACATTCTTATAATAGGAGCTGGACCAACAGGATTATTTACCGTTTTTGAGGCGGGATTATTAAAATTGAAATGCCATATCTTAGATGCCTTGCCACAAGCTGGAGGCCAACTATCAGAATTGTATCCCAAAAAACCAATTTATGATATTCCTGGATTTCCAGAAGTGTTGGCGGGAGATTTGGTGAGTAATCTAATGGAACAAATCAAGCAATTTGAACCTAGATTTACACTTGGGGAACGAGCTGAAACCATAGACAAACAAGAGGATGGCAGTTTTGTCGTAACCTCCAGTAAAGGAACAAAATTTCACGCTTCGGTAGTCGCTATTGCCGGGGGATTAGGGAGTTTTGAACCGCGTAAACCACTTATTGAAGATATTGAATTTTACGAAAAAAGAGGGGTTAAATACTTTATAAAAAATCCGGAAAAATTCAGAAACAAAAGGGTAGTCATTGCTGGTGGAGGGGATTCAGCCTTGGATTGGAGTGTTTTCCTTTCTAATATCGCTTCCGAAGTGACCCTAATTCACCGCAGAAATGAATTTAGGGGCGCTTTGGATTCCGTTGAAAAAGTTCAGGAATTGAAAAATGCAGGAAAAATCAAATTAATCACGCCAGCCGAAGTAGTGGGATTAAACGGTGCAGAACATCTTGAATCCATTGACATCGAAGAAAACGGTGCACACAGAACCATTCCAACAGATTATTTTATACCACTTTTTGGATTAACTCCAAAATTGGGCCCTATTGCCAACTGGGGATTAGAAATCGAGAAAAATGCCATTAAAGTAAACAATGCCTTGGATTATCAAACCAATATTCCCGGAATTTTTGCCATAGGCGACGTCAATACCTATCCAGGAAAACTAAAATTAATTCTTTGTGGTTTCCATGAAGCGACTTTAATGTGTCAAGCGGCTTACAAAATTATCAATCCCGGCAAGAAATACATCATGAAATATACCACCGTTTCAGGTATTGATGGATTCGACGGAACTCGCAAGGAAGCACCTAAAGCAGTGGTAAAAGCAATAGATTAATTTTTTAGTAAAACAATTTATGAAGTTGGTTAAACGTTAAATTTATAAAACATGACAGAAGACATAACTATTAAAATTACCGATAGAAAAGGAATAATCCACGAAGTACTGGCACCCACAGATATGAATATGAATGTTATGGAACTCGTTTGTGCTTATGAATTGGCTCCAGAAGGAACCATTGGACTTTGTGGCGGGATGGCGATGTGTGCTTCATGCCAATGTTATGTTTTAAACCAGGTGACTTTACCTGAAAGGAACGACGATGAAGAAGCCATGCTTTCGGAAGCTTTTAATGTAAAAGACAATAGCCGATTGGGGTGCCAAATTTATATAACAAATGCTTTAGAAGGATTAGAAATTGCTCTCGCACCAGAATCATAAAGAGCGCAATTCTTTTTTGATTTTGACTAAACAGCAAATATTTCCTCTCTTTTGAGCGGTTCTTGGTGTTGATTCAAATTTTAATTAAACCAAGATTAGAAATTATTTCATATTATAGTTTTTAGTATTACATTTGCAGCGTTCATACATTTATTGATTGTTATCACGAAAGGCGGAGGGAAAGACCCAATGAAACCTTAGCAACCCTTTAGCCGTAAAGAAGGTGCTACATTCTGTCCCAAATCGGGAAAAGATAACTGCGAGAAATCCTCTCCCATTTTACGATAACATTTACATTTTTTTGAAACAGTATTTTTTTTGGAGCTGTTTCCTGCTGTACGTTGCAATCTTTTTATTGCTTTGTCACCCTGAGCGCAGTCGAAGGGCTTTTCATTAAAGCAATAAAAAGCATTTCCTCTTCCATCAGGGCTAGTCAGAAATAAAATGAACATTTATAATTTAAAAACATAAAATGTCAAAAATTCAACAAGCTATCAAAAAACGAATTCTCGTACTCGACGGAGCAATGGGAACAATGTTGCAACGCTATAATTTTTCAGAAGAAGATTTCCGAGGAGAACAGTTCAAAGACTTTCCACATTCGCTCAAAGGGAACAACGATTTATTGTCCATTACCCAACCAAAAGCGATTGCAGCAGTTCACGCCGCTTATTTTGAAGCAGGAGCTGATATTGTGGAAACCAATACGTTTTCTGGAACAACAATTGGAATGGCGGATTATCATCTCGAAGAATATGTCTACCAACTCAACTATGAATCGGCAAAAATCGCCCGTGAAGTAGCCGATGAATTCACAGCCAAGAATCAAGACAAACCTCGTTTTGTTGCCGGTTCCATCGGGCCAACAAACAGAACGGCCAGTATGTCGCCAGACGTGAACGATCCAGGTTACAGAGCCGTAACTTTCGATGATTTACGCATTGCTTACAAACAACAAGTCGAAGCGTTAATTGATGGTGGAGTAGATTTGCTTTTGGTAGAAACTATTTTCGATACTCTAAATGCAAAAGCGGCACTTTTCGCCATCGAAGAAGTCAAAGACGAACGTCACATAGATATTCCAATAATGGTTTCAGGAACCATTACCGATGCTTCAGGAAGAACACTTTCTGGACAAACGGTGGAAGCTTTCTTGGTTTCGGTATCACATATTCCGTTGTTGAGCGTAGGTTTCAATTGTGCCCTTGGTGCTGATTTATTGAAACCCTATTTGCAAACATTGTCGCAAAACACTTCATTCAATGTGTCTGCTCATCCTAATGCCGGATTGCCGAACGCTTTTGGAGAATACGACGAAACACCAGAGCAAATGCAAGCCCAAATACGAAGCTATCTCGAAGATAATTTAGTAAACATCATAGGCGGTTGTTGCGGAACAACCCCTGAACACATCAAGTTGATTGCCGATATTGCCAAGGATTATAAACCTAGAGTATCAACAGCGACAATGTAATTTGTAGAGACGCGTTAAATCGCGTCTAAATTATAGCCGCAAATTCACTGAAAAATTCGTGAATTTGTGGCAAAACAAAATAAAAAATGGCACACAATAAAGATAGAAGAAACCTAGTATTATCGGGATTAGAACCCTTAATCATTACGCCGAAAAGCGTATTTGTTAACATTGGGGAACGAACCAACGTGACTGGTTCCAGAAAATTTCTCCGATTAATCAAGGAAGGCAACTACGAAGAAGCATTGAGCATTGCCAAAGAGCAAGTAGAAGGAGGTGCGCAAATCATCGATATCAATATGGATGAAGGAATGCTCGATGGTGAATATGCGATGACAAAATTCTTAAATTTAATCGCCGCCGAACCAGATATTTCGCGTGTCCCGATTATGATTGACAGCTCGAAATGGGACATTATCGAAGCGGGCTTGAAAGTTGTTCAAGGGAAATGTGTTGTAAACTCGATTTCATTGAAAGAAGGGGAAGAACAATTTATTCATCACGCCAAATTAATCAAGCGCTACGGAGCAGCAGTAATTGTTATGGCTTTTGATGAGGTTGGTCAAGCTGATAATTACGAAAGACGTATTGAAATTTGCCAACGTTCGTATGATATTTTAGTCAACAAAGTAAACTTTCCTCCACAAGATATTATTTTCGATTTGAATATATTTCCTGTAGCAACAGGAATGGAAGAACACCGCCTGAATGCTTTGGATTTCTTTAGAGGAACCAAATGGGTTCGAGAAAATTTGCCACACGCACACATCAGTGGTGGTGTGAGTAACGTTTCGTTTTCGTTCAGGGGAAATGACACCGTTCGTGAAGCGATGCACTCGGTTTTCTTGTACCACGCCATCAAAAATGGGATGACGATGGGAATCGTAAACCCGGAGATGCTTTCTATTTACGATGAAATCCCAAAAGATTTGTTGGAACACGTGGAAGACGTAATTCTAAACCGTCGTGATGATGCCACCGAAAGACTGTTGGATTTTGCCGAAAATGTAAAAGGAGATTCCAAAAGCAACGAGAAAGCAGTTCAAGAATGGCGTTCGGGAACAGTTCAAGAACGAATCACACATTCACTTGTAAAAGGAGTGGATGCTTTTATAGAACTCGACGTGGAAGAAGCGCGATTGGCAGCCACAAAACCTATTGAAGTGATTGAAATTAACTTAATGGCGGGAATGAATGTCGTAGGAGATTTGTTTGGTTCCGGGAAAATGTTTTTGCCACAAGTTGTAAAATCAGCTCGTGTAATGAAAAAAGCTGTGGCTTATTTGTTGCCGTATATCGAAGCAGCAAAACAAGTTGGCGACAAACAAGGGAACGGAAAAATATTGATGGCAACCGTAAAAGGCGATGTACACGATATTGGAAAAAACATTGTAAGCGTGGTTTTGGCTTGTAATAATTACGAAATCATTGACCTTGGGGTAATGGTTCCGCCAGAAAAAATTATTGCCGCAGCCATTGAGTACGAAGTGGATATCATTGGCTTGAGCGGATTAATCACGCCATCACTAGACGAAATGGTGTATCTCGCAAAAGAATTGGACAAAAGAGGAATGAATATTCCAGTGATGATTGGTGGAGCAACCACTTCTCGAGCGCACACGGCCGTGAAAATTGCGCCTCAATACAGACAAACCGTGATTCACGTAAACGATGCTTCAAGAGCCGTTACGGTTGCTGGAAATTTATTGGATGATAATAGAGAGAAATACACCAGCGATATTCGAACCGATTACGATGCTTTTAGAGAAGCTTTTTTAAATCGTTCGCGAGACAAGAATTTCTTAACCATTGAACAAGCCCGTAAAAATAAATTACAATTGGATTGGAAGAATTTCAATCCTGTAAAACCCAATTTTATAGGTACAAAAACAATTGAAATTGATTTGGATGTTTTAGTTCCTTACATCGACTGGACTCCATTTTTTAGAACTTGGGAATTGTTTGGGAAATATCCTGCGATTCTGACTGATGAAGTGGTTGGCGAACAAGCGACTTCTGTTTTTCAGGATGCTCAGGAAATGTTGAAAGTCATTTTGAAAGAAAAGAAATTACAAGCCAAAGGAATTTACGGAATTTTCCCTGCAAATCAAATCAACGATGACGATATTGAATTGACAGACGAAAACGGAAAACCATTGCAGACATTCTTGACTTTACGTCAACAAGCACAAAAAACAAAAGGTGCTCCAAATATCGCTTTGGCGGATTTTATCGCTCCAAAAGATAACGGTGTTACCGATTATATGGGAGCATTTTGTGTAACGACCGGTTTTGGTGTTGACGTATGGGCGGCTGAATTCGAAAAGGATTTGGACGATTACAATTCGATTATGGTCAAAGCATTGGCAGACCGTTTTGCAGAAGCTTTCGCCGAATATTTACACGAAAAAGTACGTAAAGAAATTTGGGGTTATGCAGTGCACGAAAATCTAAGTACCGAAGCAATGATAGAGGAAATTTACGAAGGAATTCGTCCAGCACCCGGTTATCCAGCTTGTCCCGACCATTTAGAAAAGCCCACGATTTGGAAATTACTTGATGTAGAAAATAAAATTGGAGTAACTTTGACCGAAAGCATGGCAATGTGGCCAGCATCTTCGGTTTCTGGATATTATTTTGGAAACCCGGAAAGCAAGTATTTTGGACTCGGAAAAATAAAAGAAGACCAAGTCGTTGATTATGCCAAACGAAGAAGTATTTCAACCGATAAGGCGATGAAATGGTTGAACCCAAATATTGCAGACTAGGTTTTAGTTGGTCGTTGATTGTTGTCAGTTTAAAATTGGAATCAACATCTACAATAATTTGAAAGGGAATAAATTATGGAGTATAATAAATTAGAAGTTTGGATAGAAGCTAGAAAACTAGTCAATTTATTGTACGATTCATCCAAATTATTTCCAAAAGAGGAATTGTTTGGTTTGACAAATCAAATGCGAAGAGCTGTTGTTTCTATACCTTCGAACATTGCTGAAGGCTGTGGTCGTCATACATCTAAAGACACATTGCATTTTTTACATATTTCAAGAGGTTCATTATATGAATTAGAAACTCAATATTATTTAGCTTTGGATCAAAAATATATTGATGTTAATAATTTTAATATTGCTTTTGAACAGATTCAAATTTGTAAAAAATTGATAAATGGGTTTATAAATTATTATAAAAATAAAATTTAGTTAATGGCTAATAGCTGTTGGTTTTAGAATTAGAACCATCAACCATCAACCATCAACCATCAACTTTAATAAAATGAAAGTAACAGAACACATAGAAGACGCACAAGGAAAAACATTATTTTCTTTCGAGATTATTCCACCACAAAAAGGGAAAAGCATTCAGGAATTATACGACAATATTGATCCGTTGATGGAGTTTAAACCGCCATTTATAGACGTGACGACTTCGCGTGAAGAATATATTTATGTGGATAAAGGCAACGGATTATTGGATAAAAAATTAACCAGAATGCGCCCTGGAACTTTAGGAATTTGTGCTTCCATAAAACATAAATATTCTGTTGACACTGTTCCTCACGTACTTTGTGGAGGATTTACCAAAGAGGAAACCGAATATTTACTGGTAGATTGTCATTATCTAGGAATCAATAATGTAATGGCTTTGCGTGGCGATGCAATGAAAGACGAGCAATCTTTTGTGGCGAAAGAAGGCGG
>CALPPA020000039.1 GCA_943325355.2 Klebsiella pneumoniae
AAGACAAACAATCTGTAAATTAGGGCCATATAGTATAATTTGTAAAATAAATTATTGATGCGCCATTTCCACAATAAGCGGTATGATCGTTTTGCCTTTACTGAATCCTTTGAACGCTATGGCTTCTTTAGCATAAGAGATGTTTTTAGCATCAACCAGTTTGTCTGCTAAAACCTTAAAAACCCTTGCACTGAAACTGCCTTTTTCTTGTGCAATTTTTCCGGTCAACTCATTTAGATTGAGTTCGTTCCTGCTGTACAGTACACATAAAATATCGGTTCCGGGTTTGTTGTCAAATTGTATAAAATGGTCTTCATCTGGAATGGGCACTTCATTTTTTTTATCGGTAAGGGCTGCGCTAATTCCTGTGGTGTACGGGAAAATTTTCACGATTTCATTACTCAAATCCGTACTGATGGCATACACATAAGCAGGTTCATTATTTGAAATATAAATTCTGAAACGACTGCCATAAGTATAGGATTTCGAAGTTTTATAAGTGGAACCATTTGTATCTGAATTTAGGGTTACAGGCATCATATTGCCGTCAGATAACATCAACTTTATTTGACCTGAAAGATCTGCCACTAGGGGTTTTGGCTCCGGTAAGTCAATAAACTGGAAGGCATATTTTGTAAATCTGGCGAAATCGGCATACTTAATCCAGACATACCCTTTATTGCCCCATGAAGTTCCCCAACTATTTTGTATTTCAAAAGCCCCGCCATATTTAGTGTCGTCATACCCAACCACACACATCGCATGGCCACCGTAAGTTTTCAGAGGCTCTTCTTTAGGTTCCCAAACCACACCACTAAACATAAACGATTCCGGACAAATCATACCAATAACTACTGGTTTCATTTCTGAAATTGATTTTCGTACGGACTGCACTTTAATTTGCGAAGCATCTTCGGTATTAAAAATGCGCATATAATCTTTAATTTTTTCCGACGAAGCATTTTCAAGTTGTGCACTAGTAATCTTAGGAAGACACAATCCTGGTGTGTTGGCGCTTTTTAAAGATCCATAATCTTTCATAACCAAAAAAGCTTCAGCTACAGAAGATCCGCCACTACAAATACTATCAGCTGGTTTTAACATTCTAAACAAAAAAGGAGCAGAGTAGGCATTTTTTGTTATGATGTTTACGTCTTTCCAATTATTCTTTATGGCCTGAAGGATAGTCCTGCCACAGTAAGCAGCTGCCCAGGAAGTGCAGGTACCGTGATCCCCCTGATTTTCTGGAATTGGAGCAAACGCTTTTAAACTGACAGCAGCCGGTACAATTTCTAAACCGCGAGTAAGTTTGGCTTTTTGTGGAATAGCCGAATAGGTTTCGTCATCAAAATCCATACCCTTAGCATATTTTTTTTGTGCCGAACATAGTAATACAAAAAATAGAAATGAAATAAGCATAATTTTTTTCATAGTTGGTATTTTATTAAGTTATTGGTGAGAGGAATTTAATTTTATGAATCGTTGAACCTTATTATTTATACTATAAATAACAGTCCAGATAATTAAATTCATTAGAATGAAGTCATTAAATAAACTCGTATTTAAATCAAATATAATAAAAAAAGCATAGGTGCAAAAAAAAAGATATAGGTGCCAAATCTCCTTATTACAACATCTTTACAAATTTGATTCTTAGTGAAAGTAAAAAACAAAGAAAATGAGTTTGCCAAAATATAACCTTTAACCCTAAATTTGATATCAATTTTTGATTTGGTTGACTATTTAAATAATTTAATTATGAATATTGTCCATAGTAATCGATTTTGAATAAAGTCATGTAAAATAGAGGGTGTTTAGAAAAAATATCGTCTATAATTTTATTACACCTTTTGAAGTTTGTTTATTAAAAGTTGATGTCTTGGTATATCGTCATGATAAAGCGGAAGAATTAAGTCAAATTTAAACAAAATGAGCCCGATACAATATCGAACTCATTATTATCAAAATTAATTATAAATTTGTCTAAACTTTTGGGTTCAGTCTAAAATTTCAGGACTTTATTAGTTTAATACAATGTCAATTTTTTCTATTCCAAAATAAAATTTACACTCACATTTGCCGTAATTTCTATTTCGCCAATTGCCAATGTTTCTCTTGGAGCAGAATCGCTCATCGCCATTGATTTCATTGCATACATTCTGGGTTGAGGAACATAAATTTGTGAATTATCCGATATCAAAATAGCTTTACCTACTTTTTGCCCTAAAACCGAAACAAAATCTTCAGCTTTTGCTTTGGCATCCTTCATCGCTAATTTTCGAGCCTCAGATTGCAATTGAATCATTTTTGAAGATTTGAATTCTACATTGTCAATTCTGTTGATTCCTTCATTGACCAAACCTTCCATCAAAGCATCGTATTTAGATAAATCTTTCAAAAGAATTTGAACAGTTTGGGTGGCTACATAATTGTATTTCTTTTTTTCGTAATCATAATTTGGATTCAAAGCAATGCGTTGCGTTTGAAAATCTTCTGAGTCAATATTCGACTTCTTGATGAATTTCAAAATTCCGTCCATCTTTTTGTCATTTTCTCGCTTTACATCGTCAGCCTTTACTCCTTTAGTTTCAATCGAAATGGAAATCGACGCTTGATCTGGGGCTACTTTAACTTTACCTTCCCCCGATACATTAATCATTGGAACTTGTTTTTGCTCTTGTGAATACGAATTTGCCATAAATACTAAGGCAAGAATTAAAATTACTTTTTTCATTTTTATTAATTTTTATTAATTTTTATTAATTTTTATTAATTTTTATTAATTTTTATAAGTTTTAGAATCTGAATCCAAATCTTGTGCCAATTATAACTTACCCAATTTTGCCATCACAAAAAGAATAATGATGGGAATTGCTAAAAGCACTACCATAAAGGTATTATCTACAATCATTGTCGGCTCTTTTAGCAAAGTAATTAAATAACCGCCAATAGCACCTCCAAAATGAGCCGTGTGACCAATGTTATCGTTCTTGGCTTTCATTCCATAAATAGAATACAACAAATAGCCAATGCCAAAAAGATAAGCCGGAATGGGAATGGGAATAAAAAACAAGTATAAGTTCATCGTTGGATCAATAAGAATTGCCGAATACAAAATCCCAACTACGGCACCTGAAGCTCCAATTGCTCTATAACTATACTCATTTTTGTGCATCAATAAGGTCAGGAGACTACCAAAAACAAGGCTTGCCATATAAATCAAGAAGAAAGATGCGCTTCCAAAATAATTTATTATCACTGGGGCTAACATATAAAGGGTAAACATATTGAAAAACAAATGTCCCATATCGCCATGCAAAAATCCCGAAGTAATTAACCTTATCTGTTCTCCTGCTCGAATGCTACCAATGTGAAATTCAAACTTCCTAAAAAATGCCAAATCGTTAAATCCTTTAAAACTGAATAAAATAGTGACGGCAATAATAACAATTAAAATAGTGCTCATAAAAAATTTGTTGTTTTTAAAAGTGTAAATCTAATTAATATAATGGTTATAAAAACAGGTTACGTACCATAATCTGTCAACCATAAGGATTTTTTGGATTATATTTGTTGAAAATATTTTATTTAATGCGTTTCATAATTTATCTCCTAGTTTACCCTTTTTTATGGTGCATTTCGATGTTGCCTTTTAAAGCATTATATCTATTTTCTGACTTTATTTACCTAATCGTTTATTATGTAATTGGTTATCGAAAAAAAACGGTTCGAGAAAACTTAGCTTTGGCATTGCCTCATTTATCAGATCAGGAGCGATTGGATATCGAAAAAAAATCATTTCGACATTTGTGTGATATGTTCCTCGAAATGATAAAAACGATGACCATTTCAAAGGAAGAAATCAGCAAACGTTTCGTGTTTACCAATCTGGAAGTATATAATAAATTGGAGTCTAAAGAAAAAAGTATCTCTATGATGCTGGCGCATTATGCCAGCTATGAATGGGCAATTTCGATGAATGCCTACGTGACATATAATGCTTTTGCCATTTACAAAAAAATCGCTAATCCTTATTTTGATAAATTAGTTCGCAACATTCGCTCTAGATTCAAAGCTACGCTTATCACCACCAAAGAAACTATTCCATTAATTATAAAGAATAAAATGAGTAATGAGTTGTCTATTTTTGGGTTTGCAAGTGATCAATCACCCAAGGTTTCCTCCGCTTTTCATTGGCAAAAATTTATGGGAATTGAAGTTCCTGTTCACACTGGTGCCGAAATGCTTTCGAAAAAATATGATATGAATATTATTTTCTTGAAAGTAAAAAAAGTAAACCGCGGGTATTATGAAGCTAGTTTTGAAATTCTTTCTGAAAATGTAAATGAAGTTCCTAACTACGAAATCACAGATAAATTCCTAAAATTAGTAGAGCAACAAATTTATGAAGCCCCAGAATATTATTTATGGACTCATAAACGATGGAAACACAGAAGATAGCTTGCAGTAATCAGAGGTCAGTTTACAGAAAACTAATTAATAAACACTATCTAAACAACTCCTCTACCAATTCTTTCTCAAATGGTTTTGCGTTTTTATGAACAAATTCATTAGAATTTTTATCGTAAATGTAGTCTTTTGACCATTTTTGGTGATTTTCTGCCAATTCCTTAATGCTATTACAAACAAATTTTATTTCATCATTTGTAGTCGTTGAATGAAAAGACATTCTAATCCATCCTGGCTTCTTAACTAAATCACCCAAAGTAATTTCGTCAATCAATTTATTTGAGGTTTCTTGATCTACGTGTAATAAAAAATGACCGTAAGTCCCAGCACAACTGCATCCACCTCGAGTTTGAATTCCGAATTTATCATTCAATAATTTTACCCCTAAATTAAAATGCAATTCATCAATATAAAATGAAATCACTCCAAGTCGATCTTGGTGTTGCGAAGCTAAAATTTTAATATTTGGAATATTTCCCAAGTTTGAAAATACATAATCAACGATTTCATGTTCTCGTTTCAATATATTTTCGACACCCATTTTTTCCTTTAGTTGGATAACCAAAGCTGTTTTTATGACCTGCAGGAAACCCGGAGTACCACCGTCTTCTCTTTCTTCGATATTGTCAATATATTTGTGTTCACCCCAAGGATTTGTCCAAGAAACCGTTCCTCCACCTGGATTATCGGGAATCAAATTCTGATATAATTTTTTATTAAAAACTAATACGCCAGAAGTTCCGGGTCCTCCCAAAAATTTATGTGGTGAAAAGAAAATTGCATCTAAAAAACTTTCTGGATCTTCAGGATGCATATCAATTTTAACATAAGGTCCGGAACAAGCGAAATCAACAAAACAAAGTCCCTTATTTAAGTGCATTAATTTTGCTGCCGCGTGATAAGGAGTTATAATTCCGGTAACATTAGAACAAGAAGTTATAGAAGCAATTTTGAAGCTTCTATCTTTATATTTATCTAATAATATGGCGAGATTTTCAAGACTGAATAAACCATCTTCTGTAGCTGGAATTACCTCAACATCAGCGATTGTCTCCAGCCAAGAAGTTTGGTTGGAATGATGTTCCATATGCGAGATAAAAACAACAGGTTTCTTTTCGGCTGGAATGTTGATGAAATCTTTCAGGTTTTCAGGGATTTTCAAACCTAAAATCCTTTGAAACTTATTGACAACACCTGTCATTCCTGTTCCATCAGTTATTAATACATCATTTGTATCTGCATTCACATGCTGCTTAATGATGTTTCGGGATTTTAGATATGCCATTGTCATTGCTGTACCTGAAACAGTGGTTTCGGTATGCGTATTGGCTACATAAGGACCAAAATCGTTTATTATTTTTTCCTCTATCGGGCGATACAAACGACCACTCGCTGTCCAATCTGAATATATTATTTTTTTTTTGCCGTAAGGAGAAACAAATTCTTGATCAATTCCAATAATATTCTTTCGAAATTGCTGGAAGTAGTGTTCTAATTGTGTCGGCATTTCCTTAGTTATCATTGGGATCAAATTTGAGTTCAAATATACATATTTTTGAAATTGATACTTAAAGTTAAAGAGTACATAAAACATTTAAGAAGTAGTTAATAAAAAATGTTCTAATCCTAAACTTTAAAAACTTTTGGCGTAACTCAATAAAATAGTTTGTCTCTAGTACGGTTTTAATGGTGTTTCTAATAAATCGCCTTTCAAAATAATTTCTGAAAGGGTTGTCTGTAAAAATTTAAAAATTAAATTCCTGCCACTGCCTTTATTTCATCGATAATTCTCAAAGCCAAAGCATCAGCTTTTTCTTGTGAAGCCGCTTCTGTATAAATCCGAATTATAGGTTCTGTATTTGATTTTCTTAAGTGAACCCAATTTTCGGCAAAGTCAATTTTCACACCATCTATGGTCGATAGTGAGCCTGTCGAACTATCATTTTTGTACTTTTCGGTCATTGCCAGAAGAATCGCATCGACATCAATTTGTGGTGTCAATTCGATTTTGTTTTTGCTCATATAATATTCCGGATACGAAGCACGTAAAGTAGAAACTGTCATTTTCTTGTTGGCCAAATGCGTCAAAAACAGCGCAACGCCTACCAAACTATCACGACCGTAATGCAATTCAGGGTAAATAATCCCGCCATTTCCTTCGCCACCAATGATGGCATTGTTCTTCTTCATTAAATCTACCACGTTCACCTCGCCTACTGCACTAGCTTCATAACTTCCTTTGTGAGAGTTCGTCACATCACGCAAAGCACGAGAAGACGACATATTCGAAACTGTATTGCCTGGTGTTTTGCCCAAAACAAAATCGGCGCAAGCCACCAAAGTATATTCTTCGCCAAACATTTCGCCGTCTTCACAAATGAAAGCCAAGCGATCAACATCGGGATCTACAACTATACCCAAATCCGCTTTTTCTTTTACTACTAATTCCGAAATATCCGTTAAATGTTCTTTTAATGGCTCTGGATTGTGGGGAAAATGTCCGTTGGGTTCGCAGTATAATTTTACTACTTCAACACCCATTAATTCCAACAATTTTGGAATAATAATTCCTCCTGATGAATTCACGCCGTCAACAACTACCTTGAATTTGGCGGCTTTTACGGCTTCAATATCCACCAATGGCAAATTCAATACTTCGTCGATATGAATGTCCATATAAGCATCATTTTCAGTGATTTCACCTAAACTATCTACATCCGAAAAATCGAATGCTTCTGCTTCGGCAATTACTAGGATTTTCTCTCCTTCGATTCCATTCAAGAATTCTCCTTTTTCATTTAGCAATTTCAAAGCATTCCATTGTTTTGGATTGTGGGATGCTGTTAGAATAATTCCTCCATCGGCATTTTCTAATGGAACCGCTATTTCAACTGTAGGTGTTGTAGAAAGCCCCAAATCGACCACGTCAATTCCCAACCCAATCAAAGTATTTACCACTAAATTATGAATCATTGGTCCAGAAATTCGGGCATCACGACCTACTACTACTTTTAGTTTTATTGGGTTTTGGGCTTTGGGTTTTAGAGTTTGGGTCTTTAGCCAAGTTCCATAAGCCGAAGCAAATTTCACAGCATCAACTGGAGTCAGATTCTCCCCCACTTTTCCGCCAATAGTTCCTCGAATTCCTGATATAGATTTAATTAAAGTCATTTTAATTATTTTAAATTTTGAATTATAAATTTTAAATTGCTCACAAATATAATAATTGACGGTTTAAAAAAGTCATTTATAATTTAAAATCCATAGATTAGACGAATGAATTTTCTAGCTCACATATACCTTTCCGGAGACAATGATTTGATTAAAATCGGCAATTTAATGGCCGATGGCATTCACGGAAAACACTTTGATACATTCCCAATAGCCATTCAAAAAGGAATTATTTTGCACCGTTCCATCGATACCTTTACCGATGCTCATCCTATTTTTCGTCAAAGCACCAAACGTTTGCACGCCAATTACCATCATTATTCCGGCATTATCGTTGATATTTTTTACGACCACTTTTTGGCAAAAAACTGGAGCAACTATTCCGATGAAAGATTGGAAGATTATTCGGAACGTTTTTATCAATCTTTAAGAGACAATTATGACGACTTGACTCCAAAAACCCAAAAAATGATGCCTTATTTGATAGAGCACAACTGGTTGTTGAGTTATCAAACCATTGAAGGAATCGAAAGTGTGTTAACAAAAATGGATATTAGAATGAAACTCGATTCGAATATGCGTTTTTCAGTGGCGGAGTTGAAAACATATTATTCCGATTTTGAATCAGAATTCACAGCTTTTTTTGCAACATTAATAGTACATTCGAATTTAAAAATACAAACCTTATGAAAAAAATAATATTCATCAATATCTTTCTATTCCTCTATTTCATCCCAATTAAAATCGATGCCCAAACGGGTTTAGTTACCCAAAAAGCGATGGTGGTTTCGGCACGGGAAGAAGCTTCTAAAATTGGAGTTGAAATAATGAAAAAAGGAGGAAATGCCTTTGATGCTATGGTCGCCACAGAATTAGCATTGGCTGTCGCTTTCCCTTTTGCAGGAAATATTGGCGGTGGGGGTTTTATGGTATATAGAAAATCAAACGGAGAAATAGGGTCATTGGATTATCGTGAAAAAGCACCTTTGGCAGCGTCAAAAGATATGTTTCTGGATGAAAAAGGAAACGTCATCAAAGGAAAAAGTCTAGAAACAGCTCTGGCAATTGGAGTTCCAGGAACTATTGCGGGCGTTTTTGAAGTACACAAAAAACTAGGTTCATTGCCTATAGAAGAAATTTTAAAACCGGTAATTCAATTAGCTGAAAGGGGTGTTGTTGTCACCAAAAAACAAGAAAATCAGTTAAAAAATTACCACGAAGAAATAGTAAAAGTAAATGATTCTAAATCCTTGTTTTCTAAGATTTTTATAGAAAAAGATACAATAAAATATCCCGCTTTAGCAGCCACTTTAAAAAGAATTTCAAAAAACGGAAGAGACGAGTTTTATAAAGGCGAAACTGCCAAAATTTTAGTCCACTACCTTCAACAAAAAGGTGGTATTATCACTTTGGAAGATTTAGCTAAATATGAAGCCAAATGGAGAACACCAATCACCTTTACTTATAAAGGTCTAAAAATAATTTCGATGCCACCACCAAGTAGCGGAGGGATTTGCCTTGCCGAAATTCTCAAAATGATTGAACCCTTTGATATTGCAAAAATGGGACATAATTCAACCCAAGCAATTCAAGTAATTGTTGAGGCCGAAAGAAGAGCTTATGCTGACAGAAGCGTGTATCTTGGCGATCCTGATTTTGTAAAAATTCCAGTAAAAGAATTAATTTCAGAGAAGTATTTAAAACAAAGAATGGCAAATTTTAATCCAGAAAAAGCTTCTTTGTCTTCTGAAATCAGGGAAGGAAAAGTAACTTCTACTGAAAGTACAGAAACTACCCATTATTCTATTGTGGATCAATTTGGTAATGCCGTTGCAGCAACAACGACACTTAACGACGGTTTTGGTTCTAAATATTATTGTGATGAATTGGGTTTTTTCTTAAACAATGAAATGGACGATTTTAGCGCAAAACAGGGAACACCTAATATGTTTGGACTAATTGGTGGTGAAGCTAACAGCATTGCGCCACAAAAACGAATGTTGAGTGCAATGACACCAACCATAGTTGAGAAAAACGGTAAATTATTTATGGTTGTAGGAACCCCTGGAGGTTCGACGATAATTACTTCGGTTTTACAAACCATTTTGAATGTTTCCCAATTCAAAATGAGTATGCAAGATGCTGTGAATGCGCCTCGTTTTCACCATCAATGGCTACCAGACGTTATCACTTTTGAACCGGATACATTCGATACAAAAACCTTTGAAACCCTTAAATCAAAAGGATACATCATCAACGAAAAAACAACTCCAGTAATCGGGAAAGTAGATGCTATTTTAGTTTTACCAAATGGGAATTTAGAGGGCGGAGCAGATAAAAGAGGAGATGATAAAGCGGTTGGGTTTTAGCCCCTCGACAAGCTCAGGATGACAAACAATTAAAATTTATGAATTTTATCAAATCTTTAGAATCCGCTTTTGAAGAAAAAAGCAATCCTGAAAATGCCTTTGCAATGGCCAAATATATGCGAAATCATTTTACTTTCTTTGGAATAAAAACAGAGCATAGAAGGCAGATTTTCAAGGATATTTGGAAAGAAAACCAAGTAGAAGTTGAAAAGAATCCAAGAGAAATCGCTCTGAAATTGTTTTCAAAAACAGAACGGGAATTGCAGTATTGTGCCATTGAAATTTTAATAAAGCAGCTTGAGGGAAATTACAAAAAAGACGATATTCTACTCATTGAAAAGCTACTAATTACAAACTCTTGGTGGGACAGTGTAGATACGATTGCAAAAAATATTTTAGGCGAATACCTGCTCGAATTCCCATTAGAAACCGAAAAGGTAATCGGACGATTTTCGAATTCCGAGAATATGTGGATCAACCGTAGTGCCATTCTTTTTCAATTGGGTTACAAAGGAAAAACCAATTTCGATTTGCTAAAATCAGAATGTGAAAAACATAAGAATTCTAATGAATTTTTTATCCAAAAAGCCATTGGATGGGCTTTGCGAGAATACGGAAAAACAAATCCCGTAGCAGTACGAAGCTTTGTAGTTAGCACTAATTTAAAAACTTTAAGCAAAAAAGAAGCCTTAAAAAACATTCATTGAGTTCCAAAATAATGTTAATTTAGCATTCTCTTAAAAAACAAAATGCTCAAAAAAATCATTTATAAACTTGAAAACCTAATTGTTTGGTCGCAAGGCAAAATCACGAACAAACAATTTATATTCCTATCGAGTGTATTAGTTGGAATTTCGGCTGCGTTTGCAGTGATTGTTTTAAAAACTTTTGCCCATAGTATTTTTGTTTTTGCCAGTTATGTCACCAATATCAACATTTTTAAGTACGGATATATAAAAGTAATTTTACCTATAATTGGTATTTTGCTCACTGTTTTTGTTGTTAAAAAATTCTTGGGTGGAACAATTGAAAAAGGAACCTCACAGATTTTGTTTGCTGTAGCCAAGAAAGCAAGTATTATTCCCAGAAAACAAATGTATGCCCAAATAGTGACGAGCTCACTTACGGTAGGTTTAGGAGGTTCGGCTGGATTAGAGAGTCCTATCGTAATCACTGGAGCGGCCTTTGGTTCAAATTACGCCCAACGCTATAAATTAAGCTACAAAGACAGAACGCTACTCATAGGCTGTGGAGTTGCTGCCGGAATTGGAGCTGCTTTTAATGCGCCCATTGCCGGGGTTTTATTTGCTATCGAAGTTTTGTTGGTAGACGTTAGTATTTCTGCTT
>CALPPA020000040.1 GCA_943325355.2 Klebsiella pneumoniae
CGACTTTTATCACTGCATTTAAAGCCTCACTTGTTTTATTATAATTTAAAAATAAATTTATGAGAGTTGCTGTCACCCGAAAAAATGTAAAGTTTATCCCTGATTCCAGTAGGGTTGTTGCAAGATATTTTATGAATGGCGAACAGCGAACACGAGAGATGGTGAGCCGAATTATGGCGTTGGATGAAATGCAAGTCATCCATACTCTGGAGCAGACACTCAGGGAGTTCGCTAGACGTCATCGAAATATTTCTCTTATATTTTTTAAACATTGTGAAAACATTAAGGGGATAATTGAAGGAATGCAGATTAACTATGACTACTTGTCCGATGAACGAAAAATGCTTATTGGCTCCTATTGTACTATGGAATACGCTATTGAATCTGCAGCTTTTTTCAACCCATCCATAATAGAAGATTTTGACCAATCAAATCTAGAAAAAGGAGAAAAACGCATCATTATTTCTTTCAGGGCGACGGGAGAAGGCCATATTTCGTCAATCGTTTTTAGAAGAGGAATTCTCGATAAAAATAACGATCTCCAATTGATGAAAATTGGAGATAACATTGATAAAGCAGAGATTGTGCACAAATCATTATATGATAAAAAACGATTTATCATGAAATTAGAGGAAATGCATACTCCGGATAAATATTCGGCCAGTATTTTGCAAGAACTCCCGGAAAGATTTGGCTATCATATATTAAAAAATGCAATTAATAAAGCTCTAGAAGACCTATCTATTAGCCAAGAAAAGAAAAGTGCACTTGAAGAAGTAACTTGGTTAGCGGATTCGTTTTATGATTTACAATTCAAACACGACTCGGATATTACGGAAAGAGTTATTTTTCCAATATCAGATTCCGAAAGCCGTGGAATTGAAGATGCCCGTTTTGTGCGCTTTGTTGATGATGACAAATCCGAAAAAATAATTGCCACTTATACAGCTTATAATGGTCACGTCATTCTTCCAAAACTTATTATTACCGAGGATTTTTATTCCTTTAGTGTTATGCCTTTGCATGGAGCTGGAGCGCAAAACAAAAACCTGGCCATATTTCCAAGAAAAATAAAAGGCAAATACGCCATGCTTTCCAGAATTGATGGTGTCAATAATTATCTTATGTATTCAGATAGACTCACGGAATGGAATAGCCCCGTATGCATCCAGAAGCCCCGCTATCCATGGGAATTTACACAAATTGGAAACTGTGGGTCTCCATTATGGACAGACGAAGGTTGGTTGGTTATCACTCATGGTGTTGGAGCCATGAGACGCTATTGTCTTGGTGCATCGTTGTTTGATCTTGATGATCCATCTAAAGAAATTGGAAGACTTGAAGAGCCTTTGCTTTCCCCTCGTGAAGATGAAAGAGAAGGATATGTGCCTAATGTAGTCTATTCTTGCGGTTCGATTATTCACAATAACAGTCTAATATTGCCTTATGCAGTATCAGATTATTCCTCTACCTATGGAACATTGGATATGATGGATTTACTTGAAGCCTTGAAAAAGAGTAAATAATGGTTTGAGACGTGGTTTTTCGATAAGTTGATAACCAATAATTTAAAAGAGAATTGAAGTTTGAATCAAAAAAAACACTACTATTGATGTGATTAATAGTAATTTAATATGACGAATCAGGAATATCTCCAACTTTCATCCGACTTGCAACAGTTAGTAAAAAAAATTCCTCTTCATTGGGGAGCCATTCAAAATGATGGAACAGACCAGAAAGTCGATATGTTCAAAATTTATTCCTTTGAGGATTTAGAAATTAAAATCCAAAATTTAACAGATGACGATAAGAATTATTTTAGAAGAAGATGGTTTCTGTGGAAATGTGCCCAATGTGATGAATATATTTTCTGCCAAAATAACAATGTTACACCAAATCCCAACTCCAAATCCCAAGATTATGACATTGAATTTAATAGGGATTCACAATTAAGATTCGATATCAAAGGGACCGTTATTCCAAAAAAATTTAGGGACAATATTGATGCTGTAATGCAAGACCCGTCTGAGATGATTCGGTTTTTCTATGAAAAGCAAAGCCGAGGCGTTCGCGACAATATTCAAAACAGGCTGTTCATCATTCATCATTCTTTTAGAAATCCCGAAAGAGAAATGTATTTGAGATGCCATTGGGTTTTCAAAACTAATTTGTACCAAGAATATGCCTCCAGAATTTCGCAAACATCAAATTTTATTGACTATCAAAATGTAAAAACTGACATCATATTCATTTTTGAAAATTTAGACAAATCGATTTCACATAAATTTTTTTAGCAGTTTGATTTTTGTACATTGCACCAAATAAACAACCCTGTTTTGGACGCAGCATCACAAAAAAATTCATTTTACGGCATCACTGAAATTTCAGAAAAACTTGGAGTTTCTCAAAAATTGGTTCGAAGACATATTGCGAGCGGAACCTTGCAATCAATTAAAATAGGTGGAGTTTATAAAATTCCTTCGCAATCATTTCATGATTTTATCAACTATATCGAACTAAAAAGCGAAGAATTAGTAGCTTTAGATTCATCCGAAGTGAAACCTAAAAACACTTCAAAACCGACAAATAATTACAAGAACAATTCAAAAGACGATGTCAACTGGGTAGATGTTATAGAGGACTGGGAGAATCCAAAAAAATCTAAACTCACTTTTGTAGATTTATTTTCTGGAGCTGGAGGCATTACAAAAGGTTTTGAAATGGCGGGATTGAATGGTGTTTGTGGGCTCGACTGGTTCGAAGCTGCGGGAAAAACCTACCGAAGGAATTTCAAGCATCCATTTATAGAAGGCGACATTAAATCGTCCGAAAAGAAAGCCGAATTTTATGCTACCGTAAAAAAAGAATTAAAAGGCCGTCCACTCAATATTGTAGCTGGTGGTTTTCCGTGCCAAGGATTTAGTATGGCAGGAAACCGAATTGTTGATGACCCAAGAAATTCCTTATACAAAGAATTATTAGAAATTGTGACTACCCTAAATCCCGAATTCGTGGTTTGCGAAAATGTTGTTGGAATCCGATCGATGCACAAAGGCAAAGTCGAAGAAATGATTCTCGAAGACTTCAAAGCTGCCGGTTACGAAATGAAAGTAACGGTTTTACGAGCTGCTGATTATGGTGTTCCCCAAAAAAGAGACCGTGTTATTTTTATTGGGAATCGCATCGATAAAACAAATTTTCATCCCCGACCTTTCTTAAAACCTACTGAATATATTACTACTGGCGAAGCCATTGGCGACTTGATGGAAATAGGCGATAGTATTGACTTTAATCACGTCATCACAAAGCATAGACCCGATATGGCAGAAAGAATGTTGCAACTCGAAGAGGGAAAAAGTTTGTATAAAGGCTATTCCGATGCTTGGAAAAAATGTCCTTGGAACGAGGCTTCCTGCACCATAAAAGAAAACCATGGCGGTGTCAATGTGCATCCCAAATTACCAAGAGTGTTAACCGCTAGAGAAATGGCGAGAATTCAATCCTTTCCAGACGATTTTATTTTTGAAGGCCCAAAAAACAAACAATTAGTGCAACTAGGCAACGCCGTTCCGCCATTATTATCCAAAGCTATTGGCTTAGCGATTCGGAAATCCTATGATTTGATTTAGGGTTTTGTTTTTCAAAAATTTTGATGTAAATCTAAAAACATAAAGCAAACTGATTTTTTACTGAAATTTACTTTGTGCTACGAATAAATAGTGCGTTTTTGCCATAGAATTGTGTGATTAGTTTCGTTAGATAAAGCAAAAAATCGAAGCGATTCAAATATTCTCCAAAGTTGTATTGAAATTATTAAAAACCTCTTTTGAATTATAACATTCAAAATAGATTTCGAAATTTATGATAATTTAATTTTTTAAATTATATGTGATTTATTATCTATTTTTGTTTCAACTTAAACTATTTATAATGAAAAAATTAATTTTAATGATGGCAATAACTGCATCAATTGGTTCATTTGGTCAAAGCCAAAAAGGAAATTCAATACAATATCCGCAAACCAAAAAAGGTGAAACGGTCGATGTATATTTCGACACAAAAGTAGCCGATCCATACCGTTGGCTTGAAGATGATAAATCAGCCGAAACAGGTGCTTGGGTAAAAGCTCAAAATGTCGTAACCTATGATTATTTGTCTAAAATTCCTTTCAGAGAAGCCTTAAAAGCTAGAATGGAAAAATTATGGAATTACGAAAAAATAGGCCCACCCACGAAAGAAGGAAATTATACCTATTATTCCAAAAATAATGGATTGCAAAATCAATCCGTGATGTACAGAAAAGATGCTAATGGGGTTGAAACCGTTTTTTTAGACCCAAATACTTTTTCTAAAAAAGGAACAACTTCTCTTGGCGGAGTTAATTTTTCAAAAGATGGATCTAAAGTCGCTTATTCAATTTCAGAAGGCGGAAGCGATTGGCGAAAAGTAATTTTAATGGATGTTGAATCTAAAAAAATCCTTGAAGATACATTAGTTGATATAAAATTTAGTGGAGTGTCTTGGAAAGGAAACGAAGGTTTTTACTATTCTAGCTATGACAAACCAAAAGGAAGTGAATTATCGGCTAAAACAGACCAGCACAAACTATATTTTCATAAATTAGGAACCCCACAAAAAGAGGACAAAGTTATTTTTGGTCTAGATAAAAAAAGAAGATATGTTGGCGGAGGTGTTACTGAAGACAATCGTTTTTTAGTGATTTCAGCAGCTAATTCCACTTATGGGAACGAATTGTATATTCAAGATTTAACCAAGCCGAATGCTCCAATTATTACCATTGTCGATAATTTTAATAGTGACAATAATGTAATCGAAAATGAAGGCAATAAATTATTCATAGAAACTGACTTGAATGCGCCCAACAAACGCATCGTTGCTGTTGATGTAAACAATCCAAAACCAGAAAACTGGAAAGATTTTATTCCAGAAACAGAGAACGTACTTTCACCATCAACTGGAGGAGGCTATTTTTTCGCTAATTATATGAAAGATGCCGTTTCATTCATTAAACAATATGATTATTTTGGGAAAATGATTCGTGAAATTCAATTACCAGGCGTTGGAACTGCTGCAGGATTTGGAGCAAAAAAAGCAGATAAAACACTTTATTATTCGTTTACAAATTACACCACTCCGGGTTCTATTTATGCTTTTGAACCTAATTCAGGAAAATCAACCGTTTACGAAAAACCAAAAGTTGATTTTAAAAGTGAGGATTATGTTTCGACTCAAGTTTTTTATACTTCGAAAGATGGAACCAAGATTCCAATGATTATAACTCTCAAAAAAGGAACAAAACTTAATGGAAAAAACCCAACCATTCTTTATGGTTATGGCGGATTCAACATTAGTTTAACACCAAGTTTTAGTATTGCCAATGCCATTTGGATGGAAAACGGCGGCGTTTATGCCGTAGCTAATTTAAGAGGTGGTGGCGAATATGGTAAAAAATGGCACGATGCAGGAATCAAAATGCAAAAACAAAATGTTTTTGATGATTTTATTGCTGCTGCAGAATATTTAATTGCTCAAAAATATACTTCTTCCGATTTCCTTGCCATTCGTGGTGGCTCAAATGGTGGGCTTTTAGTGGGTGCAACAATGACACAACGTCCTGATTTAATGAAAGTAGCTTTGCCAGCGGTAGGTGTTATGGATATGTTACGATACCATACTTTTACCTCCGGAGCCGGTTGGGCTTTTGATTATGGCACTTCTCAAGACAGCAAAGAAATGTTCGAATATATTAAAGGCTATTCTCCTGTAAATAATGTAAAAAAAGGAACGCATTATCCCGCTACAATGGTCACTACTGGCGATCACGACGACCGAGTGGTTCCTGCACACAGTTTCAAATTTGCTGCAGAACTGCAAGACAAACAAGTCGGTAACAATCCGGTACTTATTCGAATAGATGTCAATGCTGGTCATGGAGCAGGAAAATCAGTAGCTGCAACGATTCAGGAAAATGTAGATATTCAAGCTTTTACATTGTTTAATATGGGTTTCACAGCATTGCCAAAGCAGTAATTTTATGCCAAAATTTGTAGGGCTAATCTATATCCCTACTTTCTAGTATTTCTTTTTAACCATAAAAAAACCTCTGACTCACAAAAAAGTCAGAGGTTTTTTACTCCTTGTGAATTCCAAATTTACCAGATTTTCACTCTTTTTTCAGGAGCTAAGTATAAAGAATCTGTAGGTTTTATATTGAAAGCACTATAAAATTCAGGAATATTTCTTACCACACCATTCACTCTGAATTTTGCTGGTGAATGTTCATCACTTGCCACTTGGTTTCTTAAAGCTTCTTCTCGTGTTTTATCTAGCCAGCTTTGTCCCCAACCAATGAAAACACGTTGTTCTCCGGTGAAACCGTCTAAAACTGGCGATTCTTTACCGTCAAGACTCATTTTATAAGCTTTTATAGCGATGGATAATCCTCCTAAATCTCCAATATTTTCGCCTAGAGTAAATTCGCCATTAAGATTTAAGTCAGGAAAAACTTTGAAAGCACTGTATTGTGCCACTAAAGCTCCAGTTTTAAGTTTGAATGCGGCTAAATCTTTTGGTGTCCACCAGTTTCGCATCACACCATCACCATCAAAAGTGCTGCCTTGATCGTCAAATCCGTGCCCGATTTCGTGTCCAATTACAGCGCCAATGCCGCCATAATTTATCGCATCTTCTGCTTTTAAATCAAAGAAAGGAGGTTGCAAAATGGCCGCTGGAAAAACAATTTCGTTAAGCGGTGGATTGTAATATGCGTTTACGGTTTGTGGTGTCATTCCCCATTCGGTTCTATCAACAGGTTTTCCTAATTTACTGATTTGTCTGTTGTATTCAAACTCTGTAGCTCTTTGTAAGTTGCCAAAAAGGTCTCCTTTGATGACTTTTAAAGCAGAATAATCTCTCCATTTGTCAGGATAACCAAGTTTTAGAGTGAATTTCGAAACTTTTGCTAAAGCCTGTTTTTTGGTTTCAGCACTCATCCAATCTAGCTTTTTGATGCTTTCTTCATATGCTTTTAGTAAGTTTTTTACTAATATAGTTACGTGCTCTTTGGCTTCTGGTGAAAAGTGTTTTTCGACATATACTTTGCCCACAATTTCACCAAGGTTATTATTCACATTTTCGACTCCTCTTCGCCACAATGGTTTTTGTTTTTCTTTACCATAAAGAGTTTTTTCGTAAAACTCAAAATTTTGATTGTCCAATGCAGTAGTTAGTGACGTAGAAGCATTGTCAATCGAACTCCATTTTAAATAGGCTTTCCAAGTGTCTAAAGGTGTTGCTTTTATGATTGCATTGAGTGATTTGATGTAATCTACTTGCGTTATAATGATGGTTTTTTGGTTCTGGATTCCAGCATTTTTCAGCATCAAAGTCCAATCAAAATCGGATGTAAGTGTATTTAAATCCTTAATAGCATATTTGTTATAAAGCTTTGCCATAACACGAGTTTGCTCTTTTTTCATATGTTTTGAAGCCAATGCGGTTTCTAACGCCATAATTTTCGGAGCTAGTTCAGAAGGATTTTCAACGCCACCAAGTTGTAGCATTTTCCCAATATGAATTACATATTTTACTCGAATTTCTTTTGATTTGGCATCTTCAAGAAAATAATATTCTCTTTCTGGTAGACCAATGCCACTTTGCCAAGTATAAAGCATATATTGGGTTGGGTCTTTAAAATCTTCTGTAATTCCAATGGCAAACGGAATGTTGCCCCCTGATTTATTAGCGTAACCAAAATACGCAGCCAAATCAGAATAATTAGCGATAGCATCAATTTTTTTGAATTCCGGAAGTAGGGGCGCAATTCCTTTTTGATCTCTAGCTTTCGTATCCATAAAAGCTTTGTAAAAATCGCCAATTTTCTGTTCGTCAGAGCCATCGGCAAAATTACCTTTTGAGGAATTTTCGATAATTTCTTTTACATCTTCTTGTGCTTTGTCATTGATAATTTGACCAACACCAATACCAGCTTTGTCTGCTGGAATTTTATTACTTTTTGCCCAAGTTCCGTTGACATACCCGTCAAAATTATCTCCTGGCTTTACTAATGTATCCATATTTTTTAGGATAACACCTGAAAGTAAGGGTTCTTTCTTATCACACGCCACAAGCAATGACAATGCGGCAATCAGTAATGTAACTTTAAATTGAAGTGCTTTTATTTTCATAATTTTTCAGTTTTAGAGTATCAAAAGTAATAAAAAAGTTATGGTTTTTTACAAAACCCATCATTAGTTTATTTTTGAGTTTAGGTTTAACGATAAAAGAGTTTTTAATTATCCTTATGAAAATATAAAACTGAAAATAATGGAAGAGTATTTTTACAAAGCCAAAAGACTTTTTACGTCAAAAGGATTTAAAAAAATCTTCAAAATAATTGATTTTTTCTTTCTTTTATTTTCATAAAGTTTTACTAACGCTCCAATTTTTATAAAATAAACTTATTATTTTTGAGAACAATCAGTAAATTATTTACCTATGAAAATACAATTTAATACAGACAAGAACATTGAAGGTCACGAAAGATTAGAAAAGTTTTTTACTTCAGAATTAGAAAAAGAGTTGGCGCGTTTTGATGACAAAGTGACTCGAATTGAGGTGCATCTTGGAGACGAAAATAGTGATAAAGGAGGAGATAATGACAAACGTTGTATGATTGAGGCTCGGCCAATTAAATTGCAACCTGTAGTGGTTACAGCCTTTGCCGATTCTATAGAGAAAGCATTTTTTCAGGCATCAGAAAAAATAAAAAAATCTTTAAACACTGCATTCGATAAACAACAAATTCGCTAATCGCTAGTTTAAAGGTTTTTAATTAATTCAACAGAAACAGTTTAGAAAGTTTTTCTTTTTAGACTGTTTTTTTTTATATGTCAATTTTATTTCAGGTCTTAATAATTCATTGGTATTCTTTTTAGATTAAGTATTCCTTGTGAAATATTTTTATTTATAAAAGAATATTATCTTTAGACTTCATAATTTTTAGTCAAATGAAAAAGCTTTTCGATAAAATAAAGGGTATATTTTCTTCTAAAGGATTTAAAAAAATCTTCAAAATATTTGGTTTTTTCTTTTTAGGTCTGTTTGGATTAATCATTGTAAGCGCAATAGGATTGCGAATTTATTTCGAAAATCATAAAACAGAAATTGTCTCCAAAATCAACATCCAAATCAATGATAATATTCTAGGAGAAGCCAAAATTGGCGACATTGGATACAAGTTTTTAATAGGATTTCCGAATTTTACTTTAGTGCTAAAAGATGTGGAATTGAAAGACAGCTTAATAGCCATTCATAAACGAACCCTACTAAAAGCTGGAGAAATTGAAGTGCGTTTGAATGTTTTAAAGCTGCTGAAAAAAGAAGTCGATGTTCCTAAAATCATAATTATCGATGCGAAAATTGATTTATTTAAAGACAAAAACGGAGTTAGTAATTCTACTATTTTCAAACCTAAAAAAAACAAAACAAAAAGCAAAACTACTACTTCCATAGATGAATTTGTCTTGAAGAATGTCAACTTTACTTCAGAAAATCAAAAAGGGAATAAACTTTTTAATTTTGAAATAAAATCCCTGAAAAGTAAAATTGATTACTCGGAGGATGGTTGGAAAACAGACATCATTCTAAAAACTTATGCCAAAAGTTTAGCTTTTAATACCCAAAAAGGAAGTTTTGTAAAAGACAAAGAAATTGATGGAGACTTACTGGTTAAGTATTCTAAAACACAAAATAATATCAGTGTTGAAACAAAAGATTTAGAAATAGGAAAAGATTTGTTCAATATCTCAGCCCATTTCAACATTGATAAGGGCAGTTCTCCATTTGATATTGACATTCGAACCCAAATTAAATGGAGCAATGCCTATAATTTATTGTCCAATAATATTAGCTCTAAACTCAACAAGTTTGATTTAAAAGTTCCACTCCAAGCCTCTTGTTTCATAAAAGGTGATATGAGCGTGAAAGGCGATCCTGAAATTGTGGTCACTGCCGTAATTAAAAAGGACGAATTGACAACATCGTATGGGGTTGTCAAGAATTGCAGTTTTAACGGTAGATTTACAAATAATTATAAAAACGGACAAGGGATTAACGATGCCAATTCAGCTATTATCATCACTAATTTTAAAGGAGATTACAAAGAAATCCCACTTGATATTCCAACATCAATTATCAACAATTTAGAGAAACCTGTTGCAACTGGCAAATTCAATTCGGAATATGACGTACCTAAACTAGGCAATTTTATTAATAAAGAATTTATGGTTTTCTATGCAGGAAAAGCCAAGGTAGATCTTGATTTTAAAGTGGATATTGTTGATTTAAAATTGAACAAGCCTAAATTTACAGGAGCAATTACTATTAAAAATGCGAGCTTCCTCCTGAAATCTAAAAATGTAAATTTCAAAAAAACAGATATTGAACTATCGTTTACAGAACAAGCTTTATTGATTAAAAAAATTAAATTCCAGAACAAAGTCAGCACCGTTTTGATGGAGGGAAGAGTGGATAACTTCCTCAATTTATATTATGATGCCCCAGAAAAAATGAATGTTATCTGGAAAATTTATAGCCCCTATTTAGATGTCAAACAAATTGTTAGTGTATTAACACATCATTATCATCCGGGCGATTCAAAACCAAAATCAACTAATAAATCATCAAATCAACTTCAAGAAGTACTACGAAAAGCGCAAGTTTCTATAGATATAAAAGTTGACAAATTGACTTATAGAAAAATGGTAGCCAAAGATTTTAAAGTAAGCGTAATTATGGCTAAGAAAGGTTTGTTTGTAAAAAATGTTACTATACAAGGTTCTACTGGCAGTAAATTGTTTATAAATGCTCAAGTGATTCCTCGAGGCAAATTGTTATTTTTTAAATCTAATATAAAAATAAATGATGGTAATATAGCTCGATTTTTGGGATCGTTTAATAATTTTGGAGTAAAATCCTTTTCTCCAAATGACATAAAAGGAACCCTTTCGCTTAAAACTTCTCTCTCAGGAATTTTAAATGAAGAGAGAGAATTAAATACTAATTCAATTGCTGGAGACGTTGCGTTTAATATAAAAAACGGAAGTTTATCTAATTTTGCGCCCATCATTAAAATAGGAAAAATAGCTTTCCC
>CALPPA020000041.1 GCA_943325355.2 Klebsiella pneumoniae
AAGTATCACCATAAGCAAGTTTCATTAAATCAAATGTTTCAAATCTAAATTCTACTATTACTTTAATTTGAAGTATTTTGCCTTTATATTCATTTAAAAAAATACCTAATATTTTAGCATTTCCAAGTTTGTTATAGTTTTCATGCTTTGTATCAATATAATAATTAAATTCTGTACCAAAATAATACGGGTTACTACCAACATATAAATTAAATAGTTCACCATTTGTGGAAGTTCTCTCAATTGCAAATTCATAATTATTGATTTCACTTCCCAACTTGATCTCTCGAAAACCATTATTTTCATCTAATTTTTGTGAATTTTGCGAAAAGGAATTTAAGCTAATAATTATTAAAATTAAAATAAAATATTTCATATTATTTGATTTAAAAGGTAATTATTTTTTTATATTACGAAGTAATAATTATGTCAAAATCTCCAAGTCTTTTGAGGTCAATTCCGTTGTCAGCCCCATATTTTTCAGCAACGGATACGTGTTGTCTATCAGTTCCTGTGGCATCTTTGACTGTCGGAGCACCTTGTAGATGCGTAATTTCGCTGTTTGTAGTCCGTCCTCCTCCTCAGTCTCCGGTCTATTCGGGTCGTACTTTTGTTGTTTGTCCATTGATTCTTCCTGCTGTTTCATATCTTTTTATCAGTGTTAATACAAATTAAAAGATAATTAGTTTAAAAATAGTACAATAATAAAAAATATTCCCCATTTTAATAATGAATGCCTATTTAAGGGTTGTTTCCTAGTTTATGAAATCTAATTTGTGTTTTGGGAATTGTCGGGCAATAGTCGGGCAATTGCAATAAAAAAAGCCCGTAATACTTGATAAACAAGCAATTACAGACTTTTAATGTACCCGGAGCCGGAGTCGAACCGGCACGGTTTCCCACAGGTGTTTGAGACCAGCGCGTCTACCAATTCCGCCATCCGGGCAAATTAGTTGCTTGAAGGAATCTTGATTTATTTTTAAAAAAAATAAAAGTAAAACAGTCATCCGGGCTTAGCAGACAGAAATAACGACAGTTATTTCACGCAATAAAGAGATATTTAGTGGTAACTAAACATCTTTTTGCTTTAACACGGTGCAAATGTAAAAAATAATATTAATGTTTCTAATAAAAATTCTCTAAAATTTCCTTTCAGAGTTCGATTTTATTCCTAAATTTGCACCTCGGTAAAACGAAACACACTAACTAACTACACCCGAGACGCATACAAACATCAAGCTTGGACAAATGTCAAAGCCCAATGGTATGGAGCGCAGCGGAATAAAACAACATACTAAATGTCACACTTAGAACCAGAAGCTAAAATTTTTGCGTGCTCAGAAAGTGTTTATCTCGCAGAGATAATCGCTGCAGCATACGGAATCCCTTTAGGCAAAGTTACAATGTCGAGATATAGTGATGGTGAATTTCAGCCATCTTATGAAGAATCAATCCGTGGTTTACGCGTATTTATTGTTTGTTCGACATTTCCAAGTGCTGATAATTTAATGGAATTGTTATTAATGATTGATGCTGCAAAACGCGCATCGGCAAGACATATAACGGCAGTAATACCTTATTTTGGCTGGGCAAGACAAGATAGAAAAGACAAGCCTAGAGTTCCGATTGGAGCTAAATTAGTGGCTAAATTGTTAGAAACAGCTGGCGCAACAAGAATAATGACGATGGATTTGCATGCAGACCAAATTCAAGGATTCTTTGAAAAACCAGTAGATCACCTTTTTGCATCGACAATATTTTTGCCGTACGTAAATAGTTTAGGATTGGAAAATTTGACCATTGCATCACCAGATATGGGAGGTTCAAAAAGAGCTTATGCGTATTCTAAGTTCTTAGAATCAGATGTAGTAATTTGTTACAAACAAAGAAAAGAAGCAAACATCATTGATACAATGGAGCTGATTGGTGAGGTAAAAGGCAGAAATGTAATTTTGGTAGATGACATGATCGACACCGGAGGCACATTGGCGAAAGCCGCAGATTTAATGATAGAAAAAGGAGCCCTGAGCGTGAGAGCAATTTGTACACACGCAATATTGTCAGGTGAAGCTTATGAAAAAATAGAAAATTCGAAATTGCTGGAATTAATCGTAACCGATTCTATTCCGTTGAAGAAGCAATCAAACAAAATAAGAGTGGTGAGTTGTGCGCCTCTTTTTGCCGAAGTAATGCAGATGGTACAACACAACAATTCTATTAGCGGAAAATTTTTGATGTAATTCAGTTGCACCAAAACCAAAAACTAATACAACATTGAGTTTAATAATTAACTATATAAATTTTTTACAATGAAATCGATTACAATTAAAGGATCACAAAGAGAAAGCGTAGGCAAAGTTGCGACTAAAGCCTTACGTAATGCTGGAATGGTTCCTTGCGTTATTTACGGAGGAAATCAACCAGTGCATTTTTCAGCAGATGAAAGAGCATTCAAAAGCTTGGTTTACACTCCAAACGCACACACTGTTGTGATTGAATTGGAAGGAAAATCATTCAATGCCGTTTTACAAGACATTCAGGTTCACCCTGTGTCTGACAAGATTTTACATATTGACTTCTTTCAATTATTTGATGACAAAGAAATCACTATGGAAGTTCCAGTGAAAATAACTGGAGTATCTCCCGGAGTTTTATTAGGAGGTGATTTACGTTTAAACACTCGTAGATTAAAAGTAAAAGCCTTACCAAAAAATCTTCCTGATTTTATTGAAGCCAATATTTCAGAACTTCAAATGGGAAACAAATTGTATGTTACGAAACTAGTTTCTAACAACTTTAAATTATTGCACCCAGACAACACTGTTGTAGCTCAAGTACGTATTTCTCGTGCCGCTATGAAAGCAGCTCAAGAAGCAGCAAAAGCAGCAAAAGCACCTGCAGGGAAAAAGAAAAAATAATACTTTTCGAATATTTCAAGAAAGCATCAGTTGTAAAACTGGTGCTTTTTTTGTTTTATGAAGCACTACGATTTTTGATTCTAAGTGCTATTGCTCCCGCTATCGTTGCAATCCACGAGATTGCTTCGTGCCTCGCAATGACGTGGGATTTCCACTACTATCGGGGCTATTGAGAAAAACTCCTTTTCAAAACTAAATAAAGCTTCCAGCCTTTATATGGCTGGAAGCTTTAAAAAAATATTCAAAAATTAAGTTTACTTTTGCATTATGCTAAAATGGATAAACGCACTATTTTCAAATACAAAAACAGAAGAAGCTAAAGATTCCATAAAATCAGTGGTTCACGAACCCCAAAAAAACAATACAAAAACCGTGAGTAATAAATTTTTAATAGTTGGACTGGGCAACATTGGTGCAGAATATGTAAATACGCGACACAATATTGGTTTTAAAATCGTCGATTTCCTTGCTAAAAAAGAAGGAGTCAATTTCGAAACCGTCAAACTGGGTGCACTTGCCGAATACAAATTCAAAGGAAGAACCTTTTTGCTCTTGAAACCCAATACGTATATGAACTTGAGCGGGAAAGCCGTACACTATTGGATGGAAAAGGAGAAAATTCCACTAGAAAATATCCTAGTTATCACAGATGATTTGAATCTCTCTTTCGGGAAAATCCGCATCAAACCAAAAGGCAGCGATGGCGGACACAACGGACTCAAAAGCATTCACGCTACTTTAAACACAACTGATTATACTCGATTTCGATTTGGCATCAGCGACGAATTCAAAAAAGGAAAGCAAGTAGATTATGTTTTAGGCGAATGGGATGAAGACGAAAAAACAAAACTTCCGGAACGTTTAGAATTGGCATCAGAAATCATAAAATCCTTTGGAACTGCAGGATTAGAAAACACAATGACTACTTTTAACGGAAAATAATATAAAATTACTCTTATGTTATAGTTCTTATGTAAGCTATATAAATAATTATAAAACAGCTGTTTGCTAAATTTTTCTAAATTTATTATTGCAATTTGGTAAAATTCTTAACTTTGAAAAATATATTACTATTTATGAAAACATTTACCCCAAATTCTTTTCGAAAAATCTTTTTGATTTTCTGCTTGTTTATTCTTGGTTTTACCTATGGTCAAGTTAAAAAAGTTACACCTAAAACTTTATTTGGAAAAACTGTTAAAGCATCCTCTATAAATCCAAAAAATGGAATCATTCGATGTGCAACAGTTGAGTACGAGCAATTTCTTCAAGAAAATAACCCAAAGCGATTAAAAGAAGCTCAATTTGAAGCCTGGCTTTCGCCATTAGTTGCTAAACAGAAAGCACAGCGAACTAGCTCAAAAACAGCAAAGTCCGCAGTAATTATAACTATTCCAGTTGTAGTTCACGTGATACACAATGGTGAAGCCATAGGGACTGCCCCAAATATAACAGATGCGCAAGTAGAGTCTCAGATTACGGTTTTAAATCAAGACTTTAGAAAAATGTCAGGTACTCCGGGGTTCAATTCTAATCCTGTTGGGGCTGATGTAGAAATTGAATTCGTCCTTGCAAAAGTAGATCCAAACGGACAGCCTACAAACGGAATTAATCATGTAAATATGGGGCAACCGTCATGGTCTTTGGCAGATATTGATGCTATAGTAAAACCCGCCACAATTTGGGATTCAACTCAATATATGAATATGTGGAGCCTGAAATTTTCTGACAATACTCTTTTAGGATTTGCACAATTCCCGGATTCATCAGGTCTTTCTGATCTTGATACATCATATGGAGCATCAACTACAGATGGTGTCGTTTCTAGTTTTGATGTTTTTGGAAGTAGTGATTTTGGCGGGACCTTTCTATTGGCAGCACCTTATGACAAAGGAAGGACTATGTCTCATGAAGTAGGTCATTTTCTTGGCTTAAGACATATTTGGGGTGACGGAAATGGCGACGAAGAAGCTAATATTAAAGATTGTAATGCAACAGATTACTGCGCAGACACCCCGCAAGTGGGATGGCCACATTATGATTGTGACAATGTTTATGACACTTGCCTTGCAGAATTTGGAATTGATATGCCAGAAAATTATATGGATTATACTACGGATCAGTGTATGAATATTTTTACCCAAAATCAAAAAGATAGGATAGTGACTGTTATGACTAATTCTCCAAGAAGAAATTCATTAAAAACTTCCACTAAAGGCAATCCGATTCCTTTATTTGCAAATGATGCCGAGGTGAAAATTGAAAAAGATTATTTGTCAGCTACTTTTTCAGATTGCCCATCATTACCTACTCCTACTAACAAAAAAGTGGCTCTAACTAACAGGGGGGATTCTGCTTTAACAGCAGCTACTATAAATTACTCCATCGCTGGAGGAATAAATCAAACCCAAACCTGGACAGGTTCTTTGGCTCCAAATGAAACTACAATTATAACATTGCTAAATACCGCTTCTTTTGGCATACTAAATACCAGTATAGGTACAACAAATGGAACAACAGACCAAAGAGTTAGCAACAACACTGATACTGCAACGTTCTCGCCTGTAAATTACACCTTTACTAATTATGTTTTTACTTTACAGCGCGATTTTTGGGGATCTGAAATTACTTGGGAAATAAAAGATGCAGCTGGTGCTATTAAATACAGCGGCGGACCTTATAATGATAAGCCTAGTGAAACTTTACCTTTGCCCGCTGTAATAACTCAAAACTGGACGTTGGCGAATAACCAGTGTTATACCTTTACAATTTTTGATTCTCAAGGTGACGGAATTTGTTGTTTTGGGGGTAACGGTTTTTATAATATTAAATCTACCAATGGATTAACTACAATTGCCTCCGGAGCATCCTACGGAGATATAGATAATCGCCATTTTACCACCAATACTTTGGGAACAACCACATTCGAAGCGTTAACTGATATGTACCTTTATCCAAACCCTACAAAAGGAATTGTAAATATAAACTTCCCAAGTGATTTTGGTTTACCAAATAGGCTCACCCTAACCAATAGTTTAGGCCAAACCATAAGCCAAAAAGAAGTTGCTACTGCAACTGATTTAACGGTAAATACTTCGTCTTTGAGTAATGGAATTTATTTTATAACCATTGCCAAAGATGACCAAACAAAAACACTCCAATTCATAAAAGAATAATGCTGCATCATACCACTTTTGAGAGGATTGATTCATTCAATCCTCTTTTTTTTTCTGTTTTAATAGTATAAATTTGCAGCATTCTAAAAACAATTCTTTTGAAGATTTTCAATTCTATAAATGATTTCAGTTGCTCAAAAAAAACAGTGCTCACTCTGGGCACTTTTGACGGAGTACATATTGGTCACAAAAAAATTCTGGAAAGAGTAACCCAAAATACAGATCCCGACACTTCGGGAGGAAAGTACCAAAGTCTCGTACTTACCTTTTTTCCGCATCCTCGAATGGTTTTACAAGGACAATCAGACGTTAAATTACTAAATACTATTTCAGAAAAAATAGACTTATTAGAAATGATGGGAGTTCAAAATCTTGTCATTCATCCGTTTGACGAAAGTTTTTCAAAATTAACAGCCCAAGAGTTTGTTAAAACAGTTCTTGTCGATAAGTTCGATATTCAAAAAATAATAATTGGACACGACCATCGCTTTGGCAGAAACCGAACTGCAAATATTGACGACCTCATCACATTTGGGAAGGAATATGGTTTTGAAGTAGAACAAATTTCCGTTCAAGAAATAAAGGAGGTTTCGATAAGTTCAACTAAAATAAGGAACGCTCTAACCGAAGGAAATATGGCTTTGGCCAATGAATACTTGGGCTATGACTATTTTTTGACGGGAACTATTTTAAAAGGAAAACAACTGGGAAGAACCATTGGATTCCCTACTGCAAACCTACAAATTGAAGAAGACTACAAACTAATTCCGCGAAATGGAGCTTATGTTGTAAAAAGCAGTATCAACCAGAAAACAGTGTTTGGAATGATGAATATTGGTTACAATCCTACTGTAGGAGAAGGGAATTTATCCGTCGAAATTCATTATTTTGATTTTGAAGCTGATTTGTATAACCAAAAAATATCGGTTTCAATTCTCGAATACCTTCGCCCTGAACAAAAATTCGACTCGGTTGACTTGTTGAAAACACAATTGGAAAAAGACAAAGAAACCGCTTTGGACTATATTAAAAGTCTTTAATAGGTGTTTTTGGATTACTAACTTATCCTTTTAAAATTAAAGCTGAATTCTTATTTTCAACAGAACAACTTTGCTTGATTGGAACAATTTAACTACTTTTGAAACATCAAAAAATCAAATCGATGAGCATCACAAAACACAATTGGACAAAAGACGCTATTATAGCAATTTATACTAAACCTATGATGGATTTGCTTTACGAAGCGGCCACTATTCATAGAGAACATCACGATCCAAATGTGGTGCAAGTATCCACTTTATTGTCAATAAAAACTGGTGGCTGCTCAGAAGATTGCGGCTATTGCCCTCAAGCAAAACGATATCATACTTCTATCAAAACTAATGATTTAATGACCGTAAGCGAGGTCAAAGAGCAAGCGGAACAAGCCAAATCAAGTGGCTCATCACGCGTTTGTATGGGAGCAGCTTGGAGAAATGTAAAAGACGGCGATGAATTTGACCAAGTGCTCGAAATGGTTCGTACCATCAACAAAATGGATATGGAAGTGTGTTGTACCCTTGGAATGATTACCGAAAATCAAGCCAATCGATTGGCAGAAGCCGGTTTGTACGCGTACAACCACAATATTGATACTTCCGAAGAATATTATAAAGAAGTAATTTCGACACGTGGTTTTGAAGACCGTTTGCAAACCATCAATAACGTCCGAAAAACAAATATCACCGTTTGTAGTGGTGGAATTATCGGAATGGGTGAAAGTATCGATGACCGAGCAGGAATGCTAGTGGCGCTTTCTACCCTGAATCCACAACCAGAATCCGTTCCTATAAATGCATTGGTTCCCGTTGAAGGAACGCCTCTCGAAGAACAACAACCAGTTGAAATCTGGGAAATGATCCGAATGGTGGCCACCACCAGAATTGTTATGCCTGAAACCCAAGTAAGATTATCGGCTGGAAGAATAAATATGAGTCGCGAAGGTCAAGCAATGTGTTTTTTGGCTGGAGCCAATTCTATTTTTTCAGGTGATAAATTACTTACAACTCCTAATAACGATGTAAATGAGGATATGAAAATGTTCGAAATTTTAGGATTAAAAAACCAACAGCCTTTTGCCAAGGTGTATCAACGCGAAACGGTTGAAGCAGTTGATTCTAAATTTGCTCCGCTTGGCGAAAAACCAAAATGGACAAGACCAGGACACAAGATTGAAAGAAATTTAGAAGCCACAGTGAAAGGGAAATAGACGCAATAACATTGTCATTTAAACAAATTATTTAGTCATACAAATAAAAATCCCGCTACTATCAGTTTTTGATAATAGCGGGATTTTTTGTTGAAATGTATTGCGTTAATAAATAACTTTATCAGTAACTGTATTGCCGTTTTGTAAACTTGTTTTGACAATCAAGGCTTGATGACTAGATATGAAATCAGACAACAAGAGTTCGTTGTTATTTACTTTATTTTTTTGATAAATTTGTCTTCCCAGTAAATCGAAGATAGTTACTTTATCTATCGTTTCGGTAATGGAATTGATTTGTATTTTTTGGTTTTTGATGGATATTAGAACGGTATTTCCCTTAGCATCAAAATCATTTGTTCCTAAAGTTTTATTCGTATAACGCAGTACAAAACGATTATCGAATGTGCCTGCTGCAGTATTGAAAGTATAATTTCCTTCCTTAAGATTAAACACTTTATTCGTTAATTTATCTTCAATAAATACGTTTTGGTTGTTTAACAAACCATCGGTTTGAGCTATAGTAATGGTAAAATCCCCATTAATTTTGGCACGATAGCCTAATGGCACTTCATCATTTTCATCGAATGGCAAAGCGCGGCCTTGAATTACTAAATTCTTATTTTGGTTGATACTATAAAAATCGACATATTCATTGCCATCAAAACTTTCGCCATCAAAACGACTTTCGTGTTCATTTGTAGCATTGGTAATATAACCTATTAAAGTTTGTTTGAAAGCACCTTGGGTATTGGATAAATTCAACCAAACTCGATGTTTTTCTATTGTTGATACTGATTTTGTATTAGGATTTTTAGTTTTGAAAAACTGATTGTTATTCTTAACCCCTGCTATTTCTCCTGCCAATCGAATAGTATTGTTGAATACAATAGAACTTCCAACTGGGATTGTAGCTTGACTAGAAGCAAAAAATCCTTGACCAGCAGCAATTTTACCTGACGGAATGCTAGTGTTTGACCCAGGACTTGCAGCCTTAGATGTTGATGAACCCGGATCGTATGCGCCAACTCCGCCAACTCCGTTATAAGTTGCATAGTCGTCTGAAGTGTATGCTAAAGCTCCAGATCCGGCAGTTGAAGCAATATTATTTCTATCTTGTAAAGTTGTATTGTGTGTCCAGAAATATAATGTTCCACTTAGAACTGCTGCATTGTCCTGTAAAAATTTATCCGCATCAATAGCTGATGGGTATGGATTGCCCAAAAGATATGATTTATTTTCAAAAATATTTGAAAGTGTGATCGTACCATTATTTGGCACTCCAGTAAACGTTGCTAGATAAGTTTCTGGTGGGGTTATGACTTTTGGTCCACCGATACTATATCCTAAACCTGGAGCCATTGTGTTTCCAGATGATTCTTGTTGCCAACCTTCGTCTGTAGCAGTGGCTTGATAGGAATAAAACATACTTGGTAACGTATTTGGCGATAAATTGAACATTGTTTGACCAGATACAGGAGAAGACCAATAGGTATAATCTGTGCTAATTACATTAGTATTTGTTCTTCTCAGGTATTTTATATTTCCTGAATTCGGTACATTATTAATTTGGACTAAACTCGCTGAACTAATGGGGTTTGCCCCAAAGGTATTGTCGTAATCAAAGGTCAAAGTTCCCGTTCCCAAGACCGTAACTGCATTTGAAATAGTTAAAGTATGTGGAGCATTAATTGTAACATTCACCCCTGTATTCACTTGGCAAGAGCAACCTGATACATCTGTAGGAGAAGAATACCCCGCCGCAAAAATTAATGCTTGGGAACTATTTGGTGGCCCATTATTCCAACTACCATTCCAAGTATTAACGGCAGGATTGATAACCACATTTGCAGTTGCGGATGAAGTACACGTTCCATTTGAAACTGTAAAATTATAAGTTCCTGCAGCAAGTCCAGAAATAGTCATTGTTGTTCCAGTAATGGTATAAGTTCCAGAGGTTATTCCTGTTTGATTTAGGGTTCCAGAAGCTGGCAAGCCATTCAAAACAACGCTTCCTGTTGTGGTTGTGCAAGTAGGTTGGGTATTTGTTACGAGAGTCGGAACTGATGGGGTTGCATTAACTGTCAGCAAAACCGAATTTGAATTGGTTCGACAACCGCTGCTTGATCTCACAATACATCTCACTCTATAACCATTATAGCTTGCAGGAATGTTAGTGAGTGTTATTGTAGCCAAATTATGGCCTGAAATACCAGAAAGCGCATTGGTTTTTGTCCAATTGACACCAGCATCTGTAGAATATTGCCATTGATAGGTTGGGCTTGACGCTGAAGTTATCACCCCAAAACTTCCTCCTGAATTTTCACAAATAGGCAAAGCGGTAGGTTGTGACGTTATGACTGGTGGTGTACAACTGTTGTTTACAGTGCCAGATGTAGCCGCAAAATAGGTGTTATTACTATTTGTTGCTAATGAGGAAGTTGATCCCCAAGAACCGGGAACTGTACCTTCGCCACCTAATGTTAGTGTACCTGCAGTATGATTAAAAGTTCTTAGATTAGCAATTAAACCTGTATTTATAGAAAAATTACTATTAATAGTCGTTCGTCTAATAAATATTTTAGTACCTGACCCCGAAAGTATTAAATTATTATATGTATAAATTCCAATATTTTGATTTCCGCTATTATTATAATTTATAGTACCCGTAGATGGTATTATTCTTCCGCCAGTAATTGCTCCTCCAACATTCAAAGTGCCAGCACCACTAAAAGTAATATCATTTCTAGCCGCAGTACCTGCCATTACTAT